>JAUVKJ010000091.1 GCA_030592145.1 Bacteroides sp. | reverse complement strand
GAGTATTCCTCTTTTGTCGATGCAGAGCTTCATTATCGATCCCACGTAATCGGATTTGGAAATGATCTGAGCCCGGATGTAGGGTTCTTCGATGTAATTAATGTGTGTGACCTCGGGCAATCCGGATGGATTGTGGACTTCCACTACATCCCCATTTGTCTTTTGTACCACGAAGGATACATTGGGAACCGTAGTGATCACGTTCATGTCAAATTCCCGGTCAAGCCTTTCCTGTATGATCTCCATGTGCAGGAGTCCAAGGAAACCACAGCGAAACCCAAATCCAAGGGCGGCCGAAGACTCCGGCTCGTAGGTCAGGGAAGCATCGTTAAGCTGCAGCTTCTCCATGGAGCCCCGCAATTCCTCATAATCATCCGCATCGACCGGGTAGATCCCGGCAAATACCATAGGTTTAACATCCTTGAATCCTTCAATGGCATTTTCACAAGGTTGTTCGACGTGGGTAATGGTGTCTCCTACCTTGACCTCGCTCGAGTTTTTGATCCCGGAAATGATATAGCCCACATCTCCCGCACTCAGGCTTTTACGTGGCTCAGGCTTTAGTTTCAGCACCCCGATCTCATCGGCATTGTATTCCCGCCCGGTAGCAACGAATTTGACAAAATCCCGGGTGTGTACGGTCCCGTTCATGATCCTGAAGTATGCAAAAATGCCGCGATAGGAGTTAAAAACCGAGTCAAAGATCAGGGCCTCCAGGGGTTTTTCGGGATCCCCTTCCGGGGCAGGTATTTTTTCGATGATGGAGTCAAGGATCACATCCACCCCGAAACCCGTCTTTCCGCTCGCCGGGATGATATCTTCCGGGGCACATCCGGTCAGGTCAACAATCTGGTCACTGACCTCGTCCTGCATGGCTGCTTCCAGGTCAATTTTGTTCATAACAGGAATGACCTCCAGGTCACGCTCCAGTGCCAGGTAAAGGTTTGAGATGGTCTGGGCCTGTATTCCCTGGGCAGCATCAACCACAAGAAGGGCCCCCTCACAGGCTGAGATAGACCGTGACACCTCGTACGAAAAATCCACATGCCCTGGAGTGTCGATCAGGTTCAGAAAGTATTTCTCCCCGTCCTTCTTGTATTCCATCTGTATGGCATGGCTCTTAATGGTTATTCCCCGTTCTCTTTCCAGGTCCATATCATCGAGTATCTGATCCTGCAGATCGCGCTCGGAAACCGTGCCTGTCAATTCCAGCATCCGGTCAGCCAGGGTGCTTTTCCCATGGTCGATATGGGCAATGATGCAGAAGTTACGTATGTTCTTAGTAGAATGGGACATCCTCTGAAAATGAGGTACAAAGATAGCAATTCTTGCGAGCGAGCGTATGATTGAAACAGCTCCTGCAAAATCCGGGTATCTCCGGTATTATTAAAACGTTGCTGCAAAATTTCGGTGTATTGCCTCAGGAATTGTTACACAAGGAGCCTGACATCGGGAAGCGATGTAGCGACGGTGTAACATTCCGGAGGTACCGAAATTTTAGAAGGCAACTTTTTCAACAATACCTCTGATAAAATCCCCGGATTTTGCAGGGGTTTATTAAAAAAAAGAGGGCACCCCGTATGAAGTACCCTCGATTTACAAATAAATGTTTGATATTGATCTTACATCATTCCGCCCATTCCGCCCATTCCGGGTCCGCCGGCAGGCATTGGAGGTTCCGGTTCCGGTTCGTCGACCACCACACATTCGGTGGTCAGCAACATACCTGCAATGGAAGCTGCATTTTCAAGGGCAATGCGGACGACTTTTGTGGGATCGATAACGCCGGCCTTCAAGAGGTTCTCGTAGATCTCCTTTTGGGCGTTGAAGCCAAAGTCTGCTTTGCCTTCCCTTACTTTCATAACTGCTACGGATCCGTCTACACCAGCGTTTTCAGCGATGATGCGCAGGGGCTCTTCCAGGGCTCTGCGTACGATGCCGATACCGGTGGTCTCATCGTCGTTCTCGCCTTCAAATCCTTCCAGTTTCTCAATGGCCCTGAGGTATGCAACGCCGCCGCCGGGGACAATGCCTTCTTCAACGGCAGCCCTGGTTGCGTTCAGTGCATCATTCATGCGGTCTTTCTTCTCTTTCATTTCAACTTCTGAAGCGGCACCCACATAGAGTACTGCAACACCGCCGGCCAGTTTGGCAAGCCTTTCCTGCAGTTTTTCCTTATCGTAGTCGGAAGTGGTATTTTCGATCTGAATCTTGATCTGTCCGACCCTTGCATCTATGCTTTCCTTTTCGCCGCCACCGTTAACTATGGTTGTATTGTCCTTGTCTACGGAAATCTTTTCGCACTGTCCGAGCATTTCCAGAGTAGCATTCTCAAGCTTGAGGCCTTTTTCTTCAGAGATCACGGTACCGCCGGTCAGGATGGCGATATCCTCGAGCATTTCTTTTCTGCGGTCTCCGAACCCTGGAGCTTTCACGGCTGCAACTTTCAGAGATCCCCTTAGCTTGTTGACCACGAGGGTTGCAAGTGCTTCACCGTCCACGTCTTCTGCAATGATAAGCAACGGCTTTCCGGTCTGGGCAGTAGATTCCAGCACGGGAAGCAGGTCTTTCATAACCGAGATCTTCTTATCGAAAAGAAGTATATAGGGACTCTCCAGTACGGCTTCCATTTTTTCGGTATCGGTTACGAAATAGGGAGAGATGTAACCACGATCAAACTGCATACCTTCAACAACCTCAACATAGGTGTCGGAAACTTTGGCTTCCTCAATGGTGATCACGCCTTCCTTTTTTACCTTTTCCATGGCTTCTGCAATCAGTTTACCGATCTCGATATCATTATTGGCAGAAACGGAAGCAACCTGCTCAATCATGTTGGTGTCATCACCAATATCTTCAGACATGCCCTTAAGGGTCTCTATAACCCGGATAACTGCTTTGTCAACGCCCCTTTTCAGGTCCATCGGGCTGGCACCAGCGGTAACGTTTTTCATCCCGACAGTAACAATGCTTTGCGCCAGCACGGTTGCAGTAGTGGTTCCATCCCCGGCATCATCATTGGTCTTAGAAGCGACTTCTTTGACCAACTGGGCACCCAGGTTCTCGAATTCATCACTAAGGTCAATCTCCTTGGCCACGGTCACACCGTCCTTGGTCACCTGGGGTGCGCCGAATTTCTTTTCGATAACTACGTTGCGGCCTTTGGGTCCCAGGGTTATCTTTACTGCATTGGCAAGTGAATCAACGCCTTTCTTCAGCAGATCCCTTGCTTCAATATCATACTTAATCTGTTTTGCCATTTTTCTGGTTTTATTAAGGATTTGTTAATATTTCTCTTTAAATAACAGCCAGGATATCTGCCTGCTTCATGATCAGAAAGTCCTTACCGTCAACCGTGAGGTCCGTACCGGAATATTTTCCGTACAGGACGAGATCTCCTTTCTTGACTTCCATCTTTTCATCGCTGGTCCCCGGTCCTACAGCCACGACTGTTCCTTTTTGGGGTTTTTCTTTTGCAGTATCCGGAATGATGATGCCGCTAGCGGTTTTTTCCTCAGCTTCCAGGGGTTCGATCAGAACCCGGTCAGCCAGTGGTTTGATTTTTACAATAGCCATTTTAGACATATTTACTGGTTAAACATTTTATAAATTCGAGAACTTTCTTTTCACATTTTATGCCAAAGCCGATTCTGGCATGTTTTCCGGCCATCGGGAGACATTTTTGCACCCCCGGTATATCCCCGGCTCAGGGGATTGCGCATTATCCATCTGATTTACAGATCTTTACGAAATTCATCGGTATGCCAGAAAATGTAAAAAAAAGTGTCAGGTTGTCATAATTACTCCGGAACCGTGGTTGGAAATGTCGGGATTGCATTCGGATCCACCACATTATCGATCTGGTCTTCGATCACAGATCTTTCTGATTCAACTGCCCGGGGAATGGTCAGGCTGCCAATGACACTGAAAACCATCAGGAGTACTGCCAGGGTCCAGGTCGATTTTTCAAGAAAATCAGTCGTTTTCCTCACTCCCATGAACTGGTTGGAAGACTGGAAATTGGAGGCGAGTCCCCCGCCCTTTGAATTCTGTACCAGAACAATCAGTACAAGCAAAACGCAAACTATTACCACGAGTACTGATATAAGATTATAGATCATGATTATATCAATTTTATTCCAGGTTGCTTTTTATCCTGTTAATTTGCGTCGCAAAGTAAGTACTTTTTTCCGGATATTTCAAACTTAATTTTTCGTAGGCATAGATGGCCTTTTTGAACATTCCCTGCTTAAGATATATCTCTGCAAGTGTCTCAGTCATAAGGGCATCACCTGCTATGATGCGCTCCTCCGAACGATCCGTATGATCGGGGGGTTTTTCCGGGTCAGGTTGCATGGCCGGACGCTCCTTGATGAATTTCTCGATCAGGTCTCTCCGCTGCGAGGGCTGTACTGACTCAGCCGGGGTTTCCCGGACATGATCAAACCAGCCGGTAAAGGTATATCCTTCAATATGCGTGGATGAAGGGGTTTCCGGCTCCTCATCAAGGGTATATCCCGATGCGTAATCCAACTTATCCCCTCCTGTGTCTTGCCGGAGAATGTCAGCCAGTCTGCCTGCCATGCTTCCCCCGGGTACTTTCTCCCTTTCAGGTTTCTGCTCCCCTGTATGTATCAGGTGGTATAATACGGTTCTGTCGCCTGAAAATGCGGCAGCAGAGCGCAACATATCATGAAACCTGAGGCTGTCCAGGTTATGATGGTTCCTGGCAAGCAGCATATGGGCCGTCTGGAAATACGGGAAGGCATCAATCAGCTCTTCCACTTCCGGCAAACTTGATTTGTTCAGCTTTGACGGATTGGCCATGTATCCGATAAGGTTTTCCCGCTTCATCTCCTACCAGTTTATAAAAGCACGATTAAAAATATCTTCCGATATGTCCTCGATGATCTGCTCCGAGAGATCCGCCTGTACCGATTCAAAAGCAAGTGTGCTCTCAAAATCCCTGTACTGGGAGAAGGTCTGGTCAAAACTCAACTCATCATCCAGGGCATTTATATAACGTACTTTAATCCCGATGGTAAACCGGGTCAGTTCAACCCTGTCCTGTCCGGAGATTGCCATGGGTCGTGTGGAATACACCATTATTTCTCCCTCAAAATGCGCATCTCCCGTACCGCCTATAAGGTTAAGATTGGTCTGTCTTTCACAAAGGTCCCTTAATTCATCTGTAAAATACTGGCTTAGAACAGGCGGTGCCAGGGCCGCGCGGTTCTGAAAATAGGAAACGGATACCGTATTAAGCGTGCCGGTATTTGCACCGGACAGGGAATACGATATCTTGCAGGATGTCATGATCACTACGGTGACCATGAACAGCAATATTGACGTAATGATACGCATGATTTATTCCAGGTTATGCTCTTTGATCTTCCTGTATAACGTTCTTTCTGATATTCCCAGTTCCCCGGCAGCGTATTTTCTTTTCCCCCTGTGTTTTTCAAGGGCCTTTTTAATGAGTTCAATCTCCTTTGCCTTAAGGGAAAGGGATTCCTCAACAATTTCCTCCGTGTCCTGTATATTCCGGCCATTCACCGTATTGAACTGAATGGGCTCATGAGATGTTGCTATTTCAGATTGGGCCGATGAGGGATAGAGTTTTTCAATGATCCTTGCATTGTTCTCGTGCAGGTCCACGCCGGCTAATCCTTTTTCCATGATCTCGGCCACCAGCTGTTTCAGATCATGCATGTCGCTTTTCATGTCAAACAACACCTTGTAGAGGATCTCCCGTTCTGTATTGAAGGTCTGCTCGTTGACCGACTTTTCGTAAATAGCGGGAAGTTTTACCCCCTGATAATCCGGCATATACTTCCTCAGAGTGTCTTCCCTAATTACCCGCTCCGATTCGATAATGGAAATCTGTTCCGCGATGTTCTTCAGTTGCCTGATGTTGCCCGGCCAGCGATAGCTTGTAAGTATCAGGCGGGCATCTTCCGTCAGGGTAACCGGCGGCATGCGGTTGATCTCGGCAAAATCGCTGGCAAATTTCCTGAACAACAGATGGATATCCTCCTTCCTCTCACGCAGGGAAGGAATGGTAATGGGTACAGTGTTCAGCCTGTAATACAGGTCTTCCCGGAACTTGTTCTGCTGAACCGCCATGATTATATTAATATTGGTGGCTGCAACCACCCGTACATCGGTCTTCTGTACCATGGATGAGCCTACCCTGATAAATTCCCCGGTTTCCAGTACCCGCAGCAGGCGTACCTGGGTTGAGAGTGGAAGTTCAGATATCTCGTCAAGAAATATGGTACCCCCGTTGGCCACCTCGAAATACCCCTTCCTGCTATCCGTTGCCCCTGTAAAAGCTCCTTTCTCATGCCCGAACAACTCGGAATCAATGGTTCCTTCGGGGATGGCCCCGCAATTGACCGCTATATAGGTTCCATGCTTCCTCGAACTGAATTGATGTATGATCTTCGGGAAGAACTCCTTTCCTGTGCCGCTTTCCCCTTCAATCAATACGGACAGGTCGGTTGGAGCCACCTGCAGGGCAATATCAATGGCCCTGTTCAGAGTAGGATGGTTACCGATAATTCCGAACCTCTGTTTAACTTTTTGTACTTCCATCTGACAATATTTCCAGAAAATCATGACAAAATTACAATTTTCATCGATTTTTACTAATATACCCTCACACGTTTCCCGGGAAGACCTTGAAAATGCACACGAAATAATCTCCTCTCCATCCCCTTGATGAATTCATGTAAAAGAATCCGCATTTAATAAAAATATTACACCGGGATGACGGAAAATCGCCATTGAATTCCTAATTTTACCGGCCTCCGGCCAAATCCGGATGCCTGCGAATAATTTTCTT
>JAUVKJ010000146.1 GCA_030592145.1 Bacteroides sp. | reverse complement strand
GTATTTGCAGGATTTCTTGTCGCTGAGCGCCAGGCCTGAAAACCCACGGTCAGGACAGCCAGCAGGCAGATGAACAGGCCCACCCCGAGGAAGATCCAGATGCTTAAACCCATACGGTAAGCAAAGGCATTCAAAAATTGTTTCATTAGCAGCCAGGCAATTAACCATGCGATGACGGTGGCCAGAAGAATGATTTTCAGATATTCTCCTGAAAAGATCCTTACAATACGACCCGGGCCGGCCCCCATAATCTTTCGTATCCCGATCTCCTTGGTTTTCCTTTCAGCCATGAAGGTGGAGAGGCCATACAATCCCAGGCTGGAAATCAGGATTGCCAGCATAGTAAAATACCACATCAAACGCTCTGCGGCATAAATAGTACGTTCCTGCGGAAACTGGTAATCATCCACGAAATTGTATTCAATAGGCAGGTCCGGAAAATTTTTTCCCCAGGCGGCTTCGATCTGTTCAAGGATACGGGCCCTGTCAGTATCGTTGACCGCCTCCAGACGGATCAGCAGGTAATCATTCCCCTCCGGATGCAGGGTGAAGACCATGGGCGTGATTTTCATTACAAGGGGGACATGGTGGAAGTCTTTCATTACACCGATGATGGTATAGTATTTACCCCTGTACAGGAACTGTTCCCCAACGGCATCTTCCCACCCCATGGCCTTTATTGCTGTTTCATTAACAACGACAGCACTGATTGAATCACTGGGGAATTCTCTTGAATAAAACCTGCCCTGGGCCATTTCTATCCCCATTGTACTCGCATAATCAAAGTCTGTCGCCGAACTGCACAAATAGCGTAATTCCTCATCAGACTTTCCCCAGACCTGGTAATAACCGCCTGCGATCAGCACCGGAAGATGGGCTGTATTGGTGATCCCCGAAATGCCCGGTATGGAGAGAAAATCGGTTTTAATGACTTCCGACCGGTTTCTTGTCTGGTCTCTTAGCCGGAGGTATAACAGATCCACGGTCTCGTAGCCCATATCTGCATGGTCCATATAGAAAAACTGACGGTTAACAACAAGTACCGTAATCAGGAAGATCGTGGTGAATACGAACTGGGAGGTAATCAGGATTATGCGCATCACCGACCGGCCCGACCCGGCCTGACCCTGTTGTTGAAAAATCTTGACAGGAAGCATGGAAGCCAGAAGGAGGGAAGGATAGGCCCCGGCGGTAAAACTGGTGAAAAGCCAGATGGCGAAAAGGATCGCGATCCATGTGGGATGCAGATAATTCAGGCTTATCTCCTTTCCGGAAAGATTGTTCAGTACAGGCAGGAACAGGGTCGCCATGATCAGAGCAAAGTTCAGAGATATCAATGCGTACAGGAAACTCTCCCCCATAAATTGCCGGAAAAGGTTCTTATGGCTAGCCCCGAATACCTTGCGGACACCTACCTCTTTTATCCTGACGGTTGCCTTGGCGGTGGATAGGTTCATAAAGTTAATGCAGGCTATCACAAGGATCAGGATGCCGATGATAAGGAAAATGTAGATCAACAGGTCGCTGCCCACCAGGCTGAACCGGTTTGTTTTCAGAAGCGGAACAAGGAAGGTCTCTCCCCGGATATTGTCATCGAAACTGAAGTGTTCGGTTACTTTTGATTTAACTTCTTCATGATCGGCATTCTCCCCGAGCATCACATAGGTGTGAAACCTGCAGTTGGAATAAAGATTGCCCGTTTCTTCGATGTCAATGCCCAGTTCCCGGTTCAGGTCAAAGGGGACAAGAAAATCGAAGGGCTGGTGCGTATTCAGCGGAACATCCCTGATCACTCCCGTGACGGTAAGCTCAATACGGTCATTTATCCGGATTGACTCTCCAAGCGGTACCTGGTCACCAAAATATTTGTTCGCCATGCGCTCTGTAAGCACAATCGAGTACAGGCTATTCAGGGCGTTTTCGGGACTGCCATGCAGAAACGGATAGGTAAACATTGAGAACACTTCCGGGTCTGCTCCGAGTCCCCCGCTCTCAATAAAAACATTATCTCCTGCCTTGCAGGCAAGCTCTCCCAGGGGACTCATCCGTGACATCCGGATGATCTCCGGGATCTCATCCAGCATAGCCCTTCCTATTTCGGGCGAAGTGGTCGGCTGGAAATTGAATGAAGTACGCACATCGCACACCCTCAGATAGGTATGATAAATGCGATCATGGTTTACATGGAATTTGTCATAACTGAGCTCATCCTGTATCCACAGCAGAATGATAATGGTAAATGCCATCCCCATCGATAATCCCAGGATATTGATGATGGAAAAAGTCTTATCCTTCAGTAGATGGCGTATCGCAATAATCAGATAGTTCCTGAACATAATCCTTAAATTTAATCATAAAGTGGTCATCCCGGGACAGGCCCCGGAAGGAAGGAGCCAGGACTTGCCCTTGGGTTAATACCTTATATTTATTGTCCATCAAAACCAAGATCCGTACCCTTTTTATCAAATAGCAGTATGTCAGGCATATACAATAATGAGCATTGTAATTCCGGCATCCGAACTGATCCATTATCATACAATCTATGTTCCAAAATCATACATTTGATTTTGTTATCTGGTCTGTATCGAATAGATTTGCATAAAAGATTATGCGATGACTGAACAAGCCGAAGGCAGCCTGCTGATCGTGGATGACAATCCCGGGGTGATCCGTTCCCTTCACCTCTTCCTGAAGAGCAGGTTCAGCATGGTTATGACAACCACAGATCCGGGGAGACTGCCTGAAATACTTAATGGATCAATGCCTGATGTTATCCTGCTGGACATGAACTTCACGGCAGGTGAGAGCAACGGTAAAGAGGGACTGAAATGGCTTAACAGGATTCTTTCCATCGATCCGGATGTATCGGTTGTTTTCATGACGGCATACGGGGGAATAGACCTTGCCGTAAGGGCAATCCGGGAGGGGGCTGTAGATTTTGTCCTGAAGCCCTGGGATAACCAGAAACTTTTTTCCACCCTGTTATCGGCCCTGGCCCTGAGAAGATCCAGGCAGAAGATCAAGGACCTCAGCATGAAGCAATCTGTGTTGAAGTCGGATCTGGACCGGGAATTTCAGTACCTCTCAGGGAATTCCCCTCCCATGCAGGCAATCAAATTGGCGATAAGCAAGGTGGCCCGGACCGATGCAAATGTTTTGATTACAGGTGAAAATGGGACAGGCAAGGAGTTGGTTGCCAGGGATGTGCACCGCAAATCTTCCCGTTCATCGGAGGTGTTCTTATCCATAGACCTTTCTGCCATTTCCGAATCTCTCTTTGAAAGCGAATTATTCGGGCATACCCGGGGAGCCTTTACGGATGCCCGGAAGGACCGCACCGGGAAGTTCCAGGCTGCCTCGGGGGGAACTCTCTTCCTTGATGAAATCGGCAATCTTTCCCTTCCCCTGCAATCAAAGCTGCTGACGGTGCTTCAGAACAGGGAGATCGTTCCGGTGGGTTCCAATACCCCGATCCCCATTGACATCCGCCTGATCTGTGCCAGCAATAAGAACATGGACCAAATGCTGAGAGATGACCTGTTCCGAATGGATCTGTATTTCCGGATTAATACCATACAACTGGAGATTCCACCACTGCGTGACCGCGGGGAGGACATCACCGAGCTGGCCATGCATTTCATGCAACTGCATTCCCGGAAGTATGACAAACCGGGACTGAAATTTACTGCTTCAGCGCTTGACCTGATCCGGAATTATGACTGGCCGGGCAATGTAAGAGAACTGAAACACTCTGTTGAAAAAGCCGTGATCCTTAGCGACTCCAATATCGTGGATCCGGAGTTATTGGGACTCCGCCGGCGAGAAAAGCTTGTACAGGATCATACGGGCGATCGCACGATGGAGAATTATGAAAAGGAGATCATTGCAAGGATACTTAAAAAGCATTCGGGCAATATATCCAGGACCGCTGCGGAATTAAAGCTGAGCCGGCAGACCCTGTACCGGAAGATTCAGAAATACGGGCTTTAGGGAAACTAATTAAAAACGATGTAATTCATGGTTTATAAGAGATTATTGATAAGCATTTCCATCCGGATCATCCTTCTCACGTTCACCCTTCTGGCGATTGTCTATTTCTGGATGGGAAACAGGGATCCTTTGATCCTTTTGAATCTCCTGGCTCTTCTGGTTCTTCAGGTTTATCTTTTCATCCGCACACAGAACCAGGCAAACCGGAAACTCAGGGCATTTTTCGAGGCTTTTAAATTCGATGATCTGGGATTCACTGCCGCCGATGGGTTCAGGGATAAATCCTTCAGGGACCTTTATACCGCCATGTCTGACATACTGGAAAAAGCGCAGCAGATGAACCTTGAAAACCTGCGGCAAAAACAGTATTTCCAGGCCGTGACTGAACATGCAGGAGTGGGTATCCTGGCCTGCAATGAAAAGCAGGAGATCCGGCTGATCAACAGGACGTTTAAAGATTTGCTGGGCATTAAGGGATTGTCAGCGCTGGGTGAATTAAACAGGATCAGGGAAGGCCTTTCCACGCAACTGGAGCAGATTGAGCCCGGGGACCAGAAACTGATCCGGCTCTCGGTCCGGAATCCTGCCGATATCACCGGAGAAACCCAGATGCAGCTTTCCGTAAGATGTGCGGAAATTAAACTGGAAGAAGAAAAGATCAGGCTTCTGACTTTTCAGAATATTCATGATGAGTTAGAGGAGAAGGAGGTTGAGTCATGGCAAAGGGTGATACGGGTGTTGACCCATGAGATCACGAATTCCACGGGCCCCATAGCCTCGGCAGCCCAGACCCTGTTGGAATTGCTGGAGCAGGATGAGTCCACAGATCTGGAGCATGCAGGCAGGATATCCGGGAGCGCAGTACAGGCATGGAAGAATTCGTACAACAGTTCAGGAAGGTGACCCTGATACCGGACCCCAAGACAGAAAAGATACTGGTTAAGGATATGTTTCAAAGCATTTCCGTTTTGTTCGGGAAGCGCCTGAAGGAGGAAGGGATTGCATATGACTGGAGTATAGAGCTGCCTGACATGATCCTGTATGCGGACAGAACCCTGGTCGCGCAGGCACTGATCAACCTGATGAGCAATTCCATCGAAGCCCTGTCTTCTTCTTCCCTCAAAAATATACGTCTCGATGCCCGGATACTGCCCGGCAAGCAGTGCGTGATCAGCATCACTGACAGCGGGAAAGGCATCCGGGAGGAAGACATGGATAAGGTGTTTATTCCCTTTTATACCTCCAGGGAGGGTGGCTCGGGAATCGGGCTGAGCCTTGTCCGGAACATTATGAGAATGCACCGTGGAAGCATCCATGTTTTTTCTGATCCGGGTAT
>JAUVKJ010000318.1 GCA_030592145.1 Bacteroides sp. | reverse complement strand
ATGTTGTTTACGAACCGTGTAACCAGCTTGTCATTATACTTAGGATCGGGTAATAAGATTTGTTTTTGGGGTCTTCCTTTTCTCATTATATTAATAATATTAAATAGATCCTACTTCTTCGGCCTCTTCGTACCATATTTCGAACGGCGCTGAGTCCGGCCCTCCACGCCTGAAGTATCAAGTGCACCACGAATAAGGTGGTACCTTACACCGGGAAGGTCTTTCACCCTTCCGCCCCTTATCAGAACAATGGAGTGTTCCTGAAGATTATGGCCTTCCCCGGGGATGTAAGCGTTGACTTCCTTCTGGTTTGTCAGCCTTACCCTGGCTACCTTTCTCATCGCAGAATTCGGTTTTTTGGGCGTTGTGGTGTATACACGCACGCAAACACCCCTTCTTTGCGGACATGAGTCCAGTGCCGGAGCCTTACTTTTTCCGATGTTCTTCTTTCTTCCTTTCCTTACTAACTGCTGTATTGTAGGCATATAAAATCGCCGTTTTTAATGGGTTAAATACTACTTTAGTAAATCGGTTCGCAAAGGTATCTTTTTTTTTTAAAAAACAATAAAAAAACAGGCGATTTTCCATGATTGATTCTTTTTAAAAAAATATTACTTTTGCAAATCCAATTCCAGACTGTAAATAACATCAAAATCAATACACTTCAATGAAAACTTACCAGACTGATCAGGTAAAGAATATCACACTCCTCGGAAACTCAGGTTCGGGAAAAACAAGCCTGGCTGAAGCCATGTTGTTCGAGGGCGGAGTCATTCCCCGGAAAGGTGAAATAGATCAAAAAAATACAGTCTCAGACTTCAGAGAGATCGAACAGGAAAATGAAAGATCATTTTACTCTACTGTTCTGTACACTGAATACAATGGCAAAAAGGTAAACATCCTGGATGCACCGGGAGCGGATGATTTTATCGGCGGGGTTATCTCCAGCCTCCGTGTCAGCGATGTAGCCCTTATACTGATAAATTCCCAGAACGGGGTTGAAGTGGGTACCGAGATCCATGAGCGCTATGCCAGCCAGAACAATGTACCCGCAGTATTTGTGGTCAACAAGTGCGACCAGGACCATGCCAATTTTGAGAAAAGCATGGAATCCATAAAGGGACGGTTCGGCAGCAAGGTTGCCCAGTTGCAGTTCCCCGTAAATGCCGGTCCCGCTTTCGACAGCATCGTGGATGTCCTCCAGATGAAGATGTACAAGTTTCCCGGGGAAGGGGGAAAGCCGACGATTACCGATGTACCGGATGAGCACAAGGCCCTGGCGGAAGAACTGCACGGTGAACTCATTGAGAAGGCAGCGGAGAACGATGAATCCCTGATGGAACTGTTCTTTGAGAAAGATTCCCTGAGCGAGGATGAAATGCGGAAAGGGATCACCTCGGGCCTGATCGAAAACGGGATCAGCCCGGTCCTGTGTATATCGGCCAAAAATAATATGGGCGTTGGACGCCTCCTGGAATTCATCACCAATGTATTCCCTTCCCCCTGTGATACCCAAGGTGAAAAAACTACGGATGGGAAAAAAGTAAAATGCGACCCTTCCGGGGAAGCAACCCTGGTGGTCTTTAAGACCGAATATGAATTCCATATTGGTGAGATCAATTATTTCAAGGTGCTTTCGGGGACCATCACCGAGGGAATGGACCTTACCAATAACAATACCCGGACAAAGGAAAGGCTTTCACAGATTTTTGCGGTGGCAGGAAAAACCAGAAACAAGGTAGACAAACTTTTTGCAGGCGACATCGGAGCAACTGTTAAGCTCAAGAATACAAAAACCAATCATACCCTGTCAACAAATACCAGCCTGGAATTTGCTGTTACAAACTTCCCGGAGCCAAAATACAGGACCGCCATCAAGCCGGTTACCGAAGGCGATGAGGAAAAACTCGGTGAAGCACTATCCAGGATCCACGAAGCGGACCCGACGGTTCTGGTAGAGTACTCAAAGGAACTGAAACAGATCATCCTGAACGGACAGGGGGAACATCACCTGAACATCGTAAAATGGCACCTGGACAATAATTATAAGGTGGCGATAGAGTTCCTTCCTCCCAAAATTCCATACCGTGAGACCATCACAAAGGTGGCCAGGGCCGATTACAGGCACAAAAAACAATCCGGTGGAGCCGGACAGTTTGGTGAGGTTCATATGGTCATTGAACCATATAACGAAGGAGCGGCCGATCCCTCCACATTCAAGGTGAACGGGAAGGATATTAAAATCTCCATCCGTAACAAGGATGAGATCGACCTGGAATGGGGAGGAAAGCTCATTTATCACAACTGCATCGTCGGCGGATCCATCGATGCACGCTTCCATCCCGCTATCCTGAAAGGGATTATGGAGAAAATGGAGGAAGGTCCCCTGACCGGTTCCTATGCACGCGACATCAGGGTATTTGTCTATGACGGCAAGATGCACCCGGTTGACTCCAACGAGATATCCTTCAGGCTGGCCGGTCGGAATGCATTCCGTGAGGCTTTCAAGAACGCCGGACCCAAGATCATGGAACCCGTTTACGATATTGAAGTACTCGTGCCGGCAGACCGCATGGGTGACGTCATGTCTGACCTCCAGGGAAGAAGGGCGATCGTACTGGGCATGAGTAGCGAAAAGGGATTCGAGAAAATCTCTGCAAGGGTGCCCCTGGCTGAAATGAACAAATATTCCACAGCCCTCAGCTCGCTGACCGGCGGACGCGCCATGTACAGCATGAAGTTCTCGGAGTACACCCAGGTTCCGCCAGATATCCAGGAACAACTCCTGAAAACCTACGAAGCCGAAGAAACCGAAGAATAGTTCTCAAGGGATTTTAAATCGCCGCTACATCGCTTCCCGATGTCAGGCTTATTTCTTTCCGAGGATATTAAAACGCCATTGCAAAATTT
>JAUVKJ010000241.1 GCA_030592145.1 Bacteroides sp. | reverse complement strand
TACCCCTCATCCTCGAACATCTTAAGAAAAATGTCCGTTCCCAGCAAGTGCAGCGCAAGGGTAAAGGGCCCCGTTATCAGGCCATAGACAGCAATATCAGGATGATTCTTCCGGATTTTCTGCGCGGCTTCGAGAACCATCCTGATGCGGGCATCATTCTTTCCCGGCACTTTCATACCGGATAGCTTTTTCCCCTCTGCCAGCGGATGGGATACCACCGCAGGGGGATTCTCCGGACTCCAGGCCAGCTTGCATCCCATGGCTTCGGCCTCGATCTGAAGATCAAAGGTTACAGGCAGACCGTCGGGATTATAAAGTTCCACAGCCTTTCCGGTACCCTGCACGATCAGATCGGCTGATTTCAGATAGTCATCGCCTGCAACTCCGATTAACTTAGCCCCATGTATCCCCACAAAAGGCACCCATGGAATACGTTCGGTTTCAATTAACTTAAAGGCATTCAAAACCAGTTCTTTACCTGTCATAGTGATATTGTTTAAAGTGTACTAAAGAATTGAACCATCAGAATACCTGCCCTGAAAGAATAAGGTTCCGTCTTCTTCCCATATGGTTTTCTGGCCGTCTTCGAGGTCCTTACTGTAGTTGGTTTCGATGTTCACCTGCCCGTTCTCATACCATTTAACCTGCTTGCCGTGCAATTGATCATCCTTGTACCTGGCTTCAAATTTCTTGTTGCCATTCTCGTACCACATAAGAAATTTCCCTTCCCGCTTTCCCTGTTTTAAAAAGAACTCCGATCTTTTATGCCCGTAGTCATACCAGAGGGTAACTTTTCCGTGCTTCACCCCATCCCTGTATTCCGCTTCACAGATCTTTATCCCTTCTTCATTCCAGATAGACATTTCTCCGTGAAGTAGTCCGTCTTTCACCTGCGACTGCTCCGCCCGCACGCCATTATCATGGTAATAGGTATACTGTCCGGTAAATGGTTCCGGGTCACCCTCATGATAAAGGCGGTCTTCACTCCATTCAAGGCTCACCCTGTTTACTTTCCTCAGCTTCTTTGCCATCAATCGCTCAATAAAACACCCGCGTCCGAATTTCTATGAGAGCTTTCTCACCTTCTGGTATCCCGTCGCCGCATCGATCATTTTGGCATATGAAATCTGCTGGCCGCTGGCAAGTGACTCATACGCCATGCCCTGTCCGGTCTGTACGATCCTGCATTCACCCAGGTCATACCTGAGTGACATAACGGTATCACCTTCTTTAAGGGACTGACCATCAAGATCGACGAACTGCAGTTTGCTTTTGCGGGATTTTCTGTTAAATAATCCAGCCATGGTATAGTGATTTGTTTAAAACCGGTCAAGAATTCCCCGGAATAGTTTTTCCTTCTCGAGTAAAGATCCCAGTACCCCCAACTGGTTCAGGGTCCGGGAAAGGTTCTGTTCCGGGTAAGCTGTCTTATAATACATGTCACCATTGAGGTAGTCAGTCAGGAACCGGATTGCCTGCATATAAATGACCACTTGTGCGCCAAGCAGAAGGTTGGCCTTTTCGATGTCTGTAATAATCGCTGAAACAGCTTCAGTAAATCCCAAAGCCAGTCCCCCGAACAGATCTTCCCGGCAATCGTATAATTCCGGATCGGTAGCATCCTCTTTGCCCAGTATCGTGAATGTCCGTACCATGTCGCCAAAATCTGTCAGCAGGGTACCCGTCATAACCGTATCAAGATCGATTACGCTGATTCCCTTTCCTGTTTTTTCATCAAAAAGAATGTTTGTGATCTTGGTATCGTTATGGGTGACCCGGTCGGGAAGGGCCTGCCTGATCCTGATGAACTGTTCCGGAATCTCCGACAGGTTCCTGATCCTTTTAAGTTCGGGCTGGACCTTTTTTAGCCTCTGCCCAGGATTTGTCAGCTCGGCATAGGCAAGTTGTTTCTGCCTCCATTCTACGTTCATGAAGTCAGGAATGGTGACATGCAGCCTGCGCGGATCATAATCTTTCAGCCTGGCAGCAAAGTATCCAAAGCTGCGCCCCCCCTCAAAGGCCTGTTCAGGATTTTCTGCTTTCTCAAGGGTAATGGTGTCTTCAATAAAATGAAAGCATCTCCAGTAATTGCCTTCCCGGTCGATATGGGCAGTCTTTCCTTCACCGGTTTCAATCATTTCAAGATCCCGGAAACCATGATCTTCTCCACCGGATTTCTTCAGATATTTCAGAATCCTGCTAATATTATCCTGGACAGACTCGGGCTTTTTAAACACATGGATATTGAGACGCTGAAGAATGTACCTGCTCCTGTCCTTGTCGCCAGACTCCAACAGGTAAGTCTCATGGATATGACCGGTTCCAAAGCCCTCACATGAATACGGTTCACCCTTAAGATTGAAATGGGCGGCAATTTGAAGAAGTTCTGTCATTTTTAACCCCATAATTTGTCAGGGTATACACCCTGTGTTATCTGCCTGATAATGTTTGCAACGGCAAGTGGTTTATCCTCTTTATAAGTAACCCCGAACCACCGGTCAACAGCAGGAAGTATTTTTACACTTGCCTCATCCCGGGCCACCAGGTCATTGACAACATCCGGAATATAGATTTCAGCTTTCAATTGCCCGGCATTTTCCCTGATAAAATCTGTAAATGCGTCCTCAAGATATTCAAACACCGAGGGTGTGAATCCCCAGATGTTCATGGATACAAGATCATCGCCGTGAAGGGATACCCGGTCCTGGTTCTCATCCATAAAAAAGATATTGTCTCCATCCCTGGCAATTTCGGTTCGTTCAACCACCGAGGTGAGGAAACCCTCTTCCCTGGATTCGCATATCCCCCTTGAGACCGATCCGAAATCAGAGAGTGTATGCTGGATCTGGTAACCCATCATGCAAAATTTTGTATTGCCAGTGATACTCTGCGCGCTCAGGTAACCGGCCATGGCCTGGAAGCTGCCCGCGCCATAAAAATCATCTGCATTGATCACCACAAATGGTTCCCTGACATGATTTTTAGTCACCCATACCGCGTGTGCCGTACCCCATGGTTTTTCCCGTTCAGGTGAATAGTTGATCCCCTCCGGTACCATATCCAGTTCCTGGAATACAAATTCCGTTTCAATTATTCCTTTCAATTTTTCTCCAAAAACTTCCTTGAAATCTTTCTCTATGCTTTTGCGGATGACAAATGTGACCTTCTCAAAACCGGCACGGATGGCATCGTAGATGGAATAGTCGATGATGGCTTCCCCGGAAGGACCTACCGCGTCAATCTGTTTCAGGCTGCCGTAGCGGCTTCCAATTCCTGCCGCAAGGATCACTAAAGTTGGTTTCATTCTAAGTGTCTGTTTTAGGTTCCTTAATATTCGTCTCCAAAGCCAAAGGAGGGTTTGCGTTTCATCCATCTTCCACCGGTAAAGTCCGGGAAGTCCTGCAGCGCTCCGCCATTGGCCACGGATCGTTCGGAAAGGGCTATGATCACGCTCCAGCTTGCTGCATCATAGACATCGAGAGGGGTCTGTATGCCCCTTTTCAGGGATTCTATAAAGGCGTGTATGACAAAGAAATCCATTCCTCCGTGCCCTGAACCTGCGGCCTGGTCCTCGTATTTTTTCCATAGTGGATGATCGTATTTTTCGAGGTATGGGATGGATGATTCCCATTCATCATGGGATTCACT
>JAUVKJ010000294.1 GCA_030592145.1 Bacteroides sp. | reverse complement strand
GAAAAATTACGCTGCTAATAAATGTTACCATTCGAAAGGGATCCCTCAGATCAGTATCCCGTCGGTGTCTCCCAGTTTGATCAATTCAATTTTCGAAAGATCCGCAGTTCCGAGGTTGTGCCTTGTATCGGCCAGGAATATGTGTTTGGGCGGGGGGTTCAGGGGACGGTCCTCGCCGAAGAATTCCTTTCGCTTGTTTTGGAGTATGGTGACCCCCACGGTGTCACAGGCCACCATGTCGGTTCCCACGATCAGCCCGTTGTAGGCCCAGGTATATTTCGGATTGAAATGATGGGGCCCCGATCCGTTAAAAAGGGGCGTCAGCATAACAAGGATATTTAATCTTGTTTTGCCTTTGACAAGAGGGAGTTCCAGCAGCTTCCCAAGGTCTGCACAGGTATCATCATGCCATTCATAGGGCCTGGGTACAAAAGTGATGTAATTCTTGATCAGGCTTCCCACCCCTGACCAGTGATGGGTTCTCATCGGGCGGGTGTTAATGAGGGCTGTGGCATTGGTGAAGATCGGGTCCTTCAGCAACCCGCGGTCTTTTATCCCGATACGGTCTTCAGGAACCCCGCAATCCATCACCCGCTTCTTAATGCCTTGTTCAAGCTCCGCAGGTGTTGGTAAATATCGCCATACATTGCTCTTTATGCCAACAACATCATCGGGCTTGATAATGCTTTTCCAGGCTTCCGCCGCATCATCAATGCCAAGCGCGGCAGTAAGGGCCTGATCAAGCATTTGCTGCATGAGTGAGGCGTTGACAGTATAACTCTTGTCGAGGACTTCACTGTTGCGGATCAGGACGACCCTGGATTTTTTCTCTCCTGCCCCGAGCAGGGGCGAGGCCGAACCCATGTAAAGGGCTCCCGCAACGGCAGCTGAGCTTGTTCCTTTAAGGAATTCCCTTCGGGTGTAGAATTTTGATTTCATGGCCATGGTTTTAAGGACGGTTTGTGTTTATATTTTCCTGTATCTGCTTAAAGAGCTTTTCGGTTTCCTGCTCGGATGCAGCATTGAAAACGATGATCAGAATATTGTCTTCCACCTGCAGTGAATTATTCCCCTGCAACCCGGGCAGGTAGCTCGCAGTGAACTCTGATGAGGCCTCACCGGCCTTTTCCCCGGAAGGGTATTCCACGATAAGCAAAATGATGCGATGATCTGCCCTGCCATACCTGGCAAGCACTGCATCGGTTTCGTCGTCGATCATTAATATGTTTTCACCGGCAATATAATAATGGGAATTGAGCCAGGCATAATGATGAAAATACCGGATGCTCTGTTTATCCAGCCCGTTTGATGGAAGGTAATCCAGGATGCCGGGAAGCTCTCCTTTCCTGCCGATCTCCTTCTCGAGGGTACGGGCGATCTCCATCATGACTTTCTTTGATTCAGGGGTTTCCGGGTAGGCAAGGATGGAAATGAAATAATGGTCCATCCAGAAAAGCATGAAGCCTTCATTATACTGTGTGCCCTGTCCGACCAGATCGCTTACATCCTCGGCGGAAAACATAAAGACCCCGTAGGCGTCTTTCGAGCTGTTCATATCAAAGATATCGACAATGATATCGGGTTGGTTATCGGCAGAATAGGTCTTGCTCAGAACCTTCCTGAAACCGTAGGATATATACAGTTCAGCACCCCCGTTTATGTATTCGTAAAGGTTTTCCGGGGTGTATATGGTATCCGAAGACAGTGTCCAGCGACCCAGCTGTCCGGGAAGCAAGTCATCGTTCATGGAGGATGCAGATAAGGTCATCAAAGCGGTTAAGGTCATAAAAAATGTTTTGCTCATGACATATGCTGTGGACTACCAATATAGTAAATTATTTCCCGGGCAGATATTCTTCGCATATGTTTTCCATGGCATTGAAGATGTTTCTTCTTGCGTCCCGGCTCAATTTGTCCATCTGCCGTATAAGGTCCTTGATTTCCTCACGTTTCGTTGTGCCCTGGTATGGACAGGATTTCTCCTGTTTCCTGAACGAGCGCAATGTGGCATAGTAAGTGAGCTCCTTCTCGGGGATGAACAGCATGGGACGGATCAGGCGGATGCGGCCTTCAAACATCGACAGGTTCTGTGGAAGGGAGCTGATCGATCCGTGGTAAATCATGTTCAGCAGAAGAGTCTGGATTGCATCGTCCTTGTGATGTCCGAAGGCTACCTTGTTGCAGTCCAGTTTCTTTGACAGCTCGAAGATCCTTTTTCGACGGGTCCAGGAGCAGATAAAGCAGGGCGTCTTTTTGGGATCCACGCTCAGATCCACTTCAATTTCTTCCAGGTATAATGGGATGTTAAGTTCAGAGCAGAATTGCTGCAGGTACCCCGTATCCATCTCATAGCCTATGCTCGTAGCGCTTATATGCACAGCAAAGAGCTGGAAGTTAAAGGGAAGATGCTTCTTTCGGTCAGCAAGCGCTTCCAGCAGGATCATGGAGTCCTTTCCGCCCGAGAGCCCGACCAGCACCCTGTCACCTCCGGCGATCAAACGGTGTTCCTGCAAGATTTTCCCAACCTTCCGGGATATTTTTTCGAATTGTTTCTTCCTTTTCTTCTCCTGGTCGCTCATATTGTAAAAATATCTATTTTTGGTAAGCAATCCGTTATTGAATTCATGGATTACCGGTCAACCAGAATATATTATTGGTTTATGCGCTTGCTTCTGCGCCTGGGCATACAGCCCGGGAAAATGAAGGAGTTCATGAAATTTGCCGTCGTCGGAGGCTCCGGAGTGCTCGTCAACATGGGTTTCTTTTTTGCGATCACACGCTTTGCCGGGATCAGGATGGAATTCGCTTCTCCCATAGCCATTGAGATATCCATACTGTGCAATTTTTTCCTCAACAATGCATGGACTTTCAGGAAGCGGGATACGAAGGTTGGTTTTTCAGGAAGGATACTCAGGTACCACCTGGTCACTGCAGTAGCAGGAGTGGTGAACTATTTTACCCTTCTTTTACTGGCAAACGTATTCGGCATGCATGACCTGATCGCGAACCTGATCGGGATTCTCCTGGGCACCTTCATAAACTTTTTCCTGAATTCGCTGTGGACCTGGCGGGTCAGTCCGGTGCTGGAAGAGCAGAAGTAACCGTCAATTCAGCAGGTGCCCCGTTAATACCCGGAATAAGTATCCCGGAACCGAAAGAGATCATC
>JAUVKJ010000087.1 GCA_030592145.1 Bacteroides sp. | reverse complement strand
TCCATCCTCTGGTCCAGGAGATCAGGCCACACCAGGGACAGATCAAGACCGCCCGGCGCATACGCTACCTGCTGGAGGGAAGCGAACTGATCAACAGGCCCAAAAACCATGTTCAGGATCCGTATTCTTTCAGGTGCATCCCCCAGGTCCACGGTGCATCAAAGGATTCAATCAATTATGTTGCCTATGTTTTCAAGAACGAGATCAACTCGGTGACGGATAACCCGACCATTTTTCCTGATGAAGACCTGGTCATATCTGCCGGAAACTTTCATGGCCAGCCCCTGGCGCTCGCACTTGATAACCTGAGCATCGCCATGTCAGAACTCGGGAACATATCGGAACGCCGGACCTACCAGTTGCTGGGGGGGCACAGGGACTTACCGGCCTTCCTGATAGCCCGGCCGGGTCTGAACTCGGGATTTATGATCCCCCAGTATACGGCGGCGGCCATGGTTAGCCATAACAAGCAATTATCCACTCCTGCATCGGTCGATTCAATTGAATCCAGTCAGGGACAGGAGGACCATGTGAGCATGGGGGGCAATGCTGCCACCAAGTGCTACCAGATCCTGCTGAACCTGGAAAGGATCCTTGCTATTGAACTTTTCAGTGCTGCACAGGCCCTTGATTTCAGAAGGCCGGCAAAATCATCTCCATACCTTGAGGAATTCATCGGGCAATACCGCCAAAGGGTGAAGTTCCTCGAAAACGACCGCATCCTCTATCCCGACATCAATGAAACAGTCAAATTCCTGCAGGAGGTCGAACTGAACCTTCCTGAGGAATAGCCTGATCTGATACTGCAAAGGACCAAACATCAAGTCTGCCAAGTTTATTTAAGGCCTTTTCTGTTTGGTCCTTTGCAGTATCAGCCAGACCAGGTAGCCGAGGGCGGCGGTCGTGAGACCGGCGATGGATTCCAGGGGCTTGTAGATCAGTCCATAGACCATGATCCATGTATTTATGAGAAGGAAGAGGATGGGCAGGAGGGGGTAGGGCCTTATGCGGTAAGGAGCCGGCGGTGCGTTCCTGTTGCGCTGTCGCCGGATGATCATGCCCAGTACGGCGAGCAAAGTCATCAGGTTCAGGGTAAATCCGATATAGATGATCATCTGCTCGAAGGTTGAGCTGATAACATACACGATGGCAATGGCAGCCTGGATGTAAATAGCCCGGGCAGGCGTATCCTGCCGCGAGGTATGCGCAAACCAGCGGATCCCGGGATAATCTTCGCCCATGACCTGGGTGACACGGGGACCGGTGATTATGAGTGAGCTGATTGTGGAAAAAAGAAGAAGACTGAACAGGAGTCCCATGACCATGCCTGCATGCCTGCCCAGTATTCCCTGTCCGAAAAGGTAACCCACCTCAATCTTGCCGTACATCAGGTCGACGGGAATGATCTTGAGAAAAACCCAGGTTAAGCCAAGGTATAAGAACGTGACCAGCAGGGTTCCAAGGATCAGGCTGCGAGGGATGTTTTTGCCCGGATCTTTGATTTCACCCGCGATGTAGGCTGCAGCATTCCAGCCGGAGTAGGCGAAACTTACAAAAAAGAGGGCGATGGCGAATGAGGGACTGATGATCTCTCCAAGGGATTCCCTGTTCAGGACATACTCAACAGAAGATTGATCTGTAGCCCTCCATCCAATAAATATAAAAAGTACAAGGACAATGATCTTGATACTGGTTATGATGTTCTGAAATCCTGCACCCGCTCTTTTGTACCTGGCATGCAAGCAGGTGAGAGACAGGATCACCACGATGGCAATCATTATTTTCAGGTCAGATTGAAGCAGCTGGCCGGGAGCATCGATGGCAGCCGTGAAATAGGCGCTCAAAGCCATTGCAGCAGCAGCTGTCGGTGCGGCGAATCCTACAACGAAGGAAACCCATCCCGATATAAAGCCCAGGGAGGGATGGTAGATCCTGCTGAGAAAATGATATTCTCCCCCCGATCGGGGCATAAGGGTTCCCAGCTCTGCATAGACCATCGCACCGATCAATGATGTGATGCCCCCGATCAGCCAGAGGAGAAGAAGCGCAAAGCCGGTATGCAGTTCCATCACCTGGAATCCCAGGCTTGTAAATATACCGGTTCCGATCATGTTGGCAACAACAATCGATATGGCCGTGTATAATCCGTATTTGGTCTTCAACGGCGGAGATCTGTTAATCGGGGATGGGGTTTTCCGGGTGGATCATGGGAACAAACCTTACGGGGATGATATTTTTACGCTGAATGCCTTTGCGGTTTTTGGTGATCAGGATCAACTCCTGGAAATGGCTGCCGACGGGCAGAATCATTTTTCCGTCAATGTCGAGCTGTTCCACCAGTTTCTCAGGGATGATCTCCGGTGCAGCCGTAATAATGATCCTGTCAAAAGGTGCATGTTCGGGCCAGCCCCTGTACCCGTCACCCCATTTGACAACGACGTTATGATACTCAAGTTTCTTCAGCTTCTCCGAAGCTTCCCCAGCGAGGGCCTCAACGACCTCAATGGTATAACAGGTATCCACAAGTTGAGACAGTATGGCCGCCTGGTAACCGGATCCCGTTCCGATCTCCAGCACTTTTTCCGTCCCGGATAGTTGCAGGTATTCAGTCATAATGGCGACGATATAGGGCTGGGAAATAGTTTGTCCCGATCCGATGGGGAGCGGGTGGTCCTTGTATGCATGCTCCTTCAGATGCTCCGGTACGAAAAGATGCCTGGGTGTCTGTTTCATAACCCTGATGACCTCCGGATCACTGACCCCTCTGGAGATGATCTGGGTCTCAACCATCTTTTCCGCCCTGCTGATCCACCAGGATTCTTGTTTGGACTGATTTCCGGCCATATCAACTTTTCGTTTTGTCCCGGAGCAGTTCAGGAACAGTACATAAATGAGACTCAGGTAAAAAATGGTTTTTAACATAAGCCTTAGATTCCTTCCGGGCCTATGTAAATTTACAACGAAAAATTGAAAGGTTCAAGAGGGCTCAGCGGAGTTGTCTACCATGGCTCTGGTTTGGACCGCCCCCGCTCATCCCGGATCCGCCGCAGCATGTATTCCCTGAACTGGACTTCCGTGATGTAGAGCTGCATGATTTTTTTGGGCGGAAGGATTTTTTTGAGCTCATTATGAAATTCAATATCCAGTTGCAGTTCTTTCTTGCGGGTTTCGATATGCTGGTTAATGATCTCTTCCGCTTCCTGATCACTGAGTTCCTCTGCCTGCAGGGAAAACTCCCTCGATCTCATCCTGCTGTTCCTTATTAGTTCTTCTCTGTTCTTTTCAAATTCGTTAAAAAGCGGCCAGAATTTTTCTGCTTCCTCCGGTGTAAGCTCAAGCTTTTCAGTGAAAAAGGCAATTCTCATTGATCTGAACCTTTCCCTGTGCAGCTCACGACCATGGCGGCCCTGGGCAAGGGTTGCCTGGCTGAATAGTGCGAGTAATACGAATAAAAAAAGAATGCGTGAAGTAGTTCTCATAGTCTGTATTTTAGAAATCATTCAGAAGTCCGCTGAAATCTATTTCATCTTCTGAAAGATACTGAATTATTTCATCTGTTTGAGTTTCGAAAGGCCCGGGTGAAAGGTCAATATCGGACTCGATGATTGCCGAGATCAGCATCTCATCATCAAAATCATAGCCAAAATATTCAATGGCTTCTACCAGTTCGTCTCCGCCCAGGCCGTTTCCGTTGTTTGAAAGAATCCGAAATCCTGCATACCCCACTGCTATTAAACCGATGAACATGGCTGCCAGGGCCAGTTGTGGCCGGACTGCCCGGACCATACTGGTAAAGAAAGGTTTCCTTGATCCGGGTAACCTGCCCTGGATAATTCCCGGGAGATTCTCGAAATATGAGTCCGGTACAGCAAAGGGCAGTTTTTTACCCGAAGCCTGTATTTTATCCGGTATGTTTTCTTGCTTCATTTTGATATATCTACGGTCTTTAGACAATTTTTTCATTAAAAGGTTTAATTATTTTATTCATCAGTTAAATACTGTTCAATCTTTTTCATAGCATGGTGATAGGAAGCTTTCAGTGCACCCACCGAGGTTTTGAGTATTTCCGAGATCTCTTCGTATTTTAATGCATCAAAATATTTCATATTGAATACCAGCCGCTGCTTTTCCGGAAGGCGGATGATGGCCTTCTGCAATTTCATTTGAATTTCGTCACCGCTGCAGTACGCATCGCTTTCCAGTGTATTTTCCAGTTGATTCAGGTTTTCCCCGATGGGAAGAAAGTACCTGGTTCTTTTCTTTTTCAGGAAAGAAAGGGATTCATTTGTGGCGATCCTGTACAGCCATGTAAACAGAGATGAATCCTCCCTGAAACGGTCCAACGCTTCAAATGCCTTGATAAATGTATTCTGCAGCACATCATCCGTGTCATCATGGGAAATAACAATTTTCCGGATATGCCAGTACAGGCGTTCCTGGTATTTCCTGATAATCAGGTTAAATGCATAATTCCGCTTTCTGTTTTCGCGGAATTGCCGTATAAGTTCCTTATCGCTTAAATCGGCCAATCTGTCCAAATTTGAGATAATCCTGGTCTTTCCTGGTACTGTATCTGTTTGATTCCATAAATGGCATATGGTTTAATATCAGATTAAATATACTATAAGGACTTTCGACATTATTAAAACATCGCTGCAAAATTTGGCATTAACGCTGAAGGCATTGCTTAGCAAAGGAACCTCTCTTTTGTGTTATTTGCACAAAAGGCAGAGACGTGCTAAGCAATGCCTTCAGCATGCAAATTTTGAGAGGCGACTTTTTAATAATGTCGAAAGTCTGTAAATTTAATCTATAGTTGATATTAATACAATTCGATTGCTGAAGAACTTCCTGGCCTGACCTCGAATATCTTTGTGATCGTACTGAAGGTATTCTTAGAGTTTCCCGAACGAAAAACCACCGTATAGATCCCGGGTTGTATAGCGAGCGACTGGTTGTTCTTCCGGGTGTCGAGATTGGTAATCCAGACCAGGTTCCTGCCCTCTTCCTTGTAAATGCTGCCATAACCGGCCGTAGTTGAAATAAATGTTACAATCCCCGGCCGGGGGATCTCGATGGTGGTTGTATGACTTTGCCTGATCTCCACATCATACAGCATGATCTTTGGAACTGTCGGAAACTCCAGGTCATACCTGCCAATAAGGTATTTCTCCTTCTCATTTATTTTCTGGAAGTGAAGGGTTTCCATCTGCCCGCGTTTTCTTATAATGAATTGCATTTCCCGGTAATGTGTGCGGCCTATGGTACGGGCCTCAAGGTATCCCTGCGGGGCATCTGCAGCAATGATTGTATGCTTGCCGGCGGTCACCTTCACCGTGTCGATAAATATAGGAGGTATAGTATGGATCTCCAGCTTGTAGGAAATAAGGGGATCCAGAAAGAGCGTGTCCGGATTACCCTTATGGTTCATGGTGTGAACAAAATTGTGTTTGACCTTTCCTGATAAGAGATCATAAAAAGTCATATTCACATTGGTTTCCGTGGGCATATTGTCTTCATCGAGCAGGTTTACCTGCGCGGAAGTAGTATTAAGGGCCTGGGTGATTACTACCCGGAGGACTTCCTTGAAATTTTCTTCTTTGGCGGCATTATAAAAGTACCCGACACAATCAAATGTTTTTTTGAAATTCGGATCTATGCCGATCCCTATGATGAAGGGTTTCAGTGTAATGCCCTGTTCCTGGAGCTTTCGTGAGACCGCACAGGGATCCCCGCCGCATTCCTCGATCCCGTCTGTGATCAGGATAACAATGTTTCGGCAGTCGGGACATGGAGGGAAATCGTTTGCTGATTGCTCCAGGGAATAAGCAATCGGGGTATTCCCGTTGGGCTTGAGGAAACGGAGCTTCTGTCGTATTTTATGGGCATTGTTGATATCAAAAGCCACTTCCAGTTTTGTGTCATGGCAGTTCTTCATGAAAACCGGGCTCTGGTGCCCATATACCCTGAGGGCCATCTGCACGTTAGGCAGGGTTTCCAGGCTGTCGACCACTCCGATCAGAAAATTCCGGGCGATGCTGATCTTCTTATCGCTTTCCCAGTATCCCGACATGCTCTGTGATGCATCAAATACAAACAGGATGCGCGTTTTTATGAAACCGCCTTCCTTGTCTTGTTGCCCCAGGGCAGAATTAAAAGGCAGGAGACAGAGGACAAGGGTCAGCTGAAGAATATTTTTAATATAGAGATTCATATTTTGAGAAACATTGATGAATACTTTATCAAAAAACCCAAAATTATCCGGGCTTCACCTGGCATAGCGACCGGGCCTGTGAGCCGGGTCCTGCCCGGACTGAACACCGGCTTACTCCTGTTCGTCGAGGTATGCCAGGGCCTGGTTGAAAACATTATCGGCCGTAAAACCGAGTTTTTCGTCGAGTACCTTATACGGGGCCGAATAGCCAAAGCCTGGCATGCCAAGGCTTTTTCCTTTTTGTCCCACGAGTCCGGCCAGTGTTACCGGCAACCCTGCGGTCAGGCCAAGGATGGGTACATTGTCCGGAATAACCTTCTTCTGGTATGCCGGGTCCTGATCCCTGAATAGTCCCTCGGAAATAGCGGAAACCACCTGTACCTTCAGGCCTTTCTCGACGATAAGCTTGCCGGCGCCTTCAAGGAGTGTGGAAACTTCCGAGCCGTTGCCGATCAGGATCAGGTCAGGTGTACCTGCAGCATGGCGAACAATGCAGGCACCTTTTTGTGCATGCAGGGCATCTGTATACCGGTCAGATCCTTCAAAGGCGGGAATGTCTGTGATGTTCTGCCTTGACAGGATAAGTGCGGTCGGCGATTCCAGGTTTTCCATGGCCATTTTCCATGCCACGCTTGTTTCCGCAGAATCGGCAGGCCTCAGTACCAGGCAGCTTCGCTTACCGGAATGGTTACGCAGATGTTCCATCAGGCGGATCTGGGCCTCCTGTTCCACAGGCTGGTGGGTGGGTCCGTCTTCCCCTACCCGGAAAGCATCATGGGTCCATATATATTTAACCGGAAGTTTCATCAGGG
>JAUVKJ010000191.1 GCA_030592145.1 Bacteroides sp. | reverse complement strand
GAGACTAACCTGATGGATCCGGTGAGCGGATTTTACGGAAGCTTCACCCTCCCGGCTTCTCTCAAGTGCCAGCTCCCGATACTCTGACTGGTACTTCTTCCAGTCCGGCAAGAAGCTTTCCCTGATCCAGGCTGTGATCAGTAAAATTACCAGGATGGAACCCGAAACCAGAGTGATCCATCTGAATCTCCTTATGTATTTTTCCTCATTCACCAGTAAAACTCCCAGTTGAGCCCGCGGAACCAGATCCCGATGGCCGTATATATTATAAAACCTGTCATTGCACAAGTAAACATAGCGATCGCCGACATCCTGCCGGAACCTGTCCGGCTTCCTGTCCATTTTGCCCATAGTATGTAGAACAGGGCAGAAAGTGTTGCCGGGTTCAGAAGCATTACAAGTATCTGCGGGATGTCCGGGAACCATGTCCTCAGCCAGCCGTAGCGTACCAGTATGAAAACAAGGGCAATGGTGATAATCACAGCAAAAAGCACAGATTGCCAGGTGATCCGCCGGCCCTGTCTGCCGCTGAACCAGACACCGATATTCTGATCCTCCCTGTCCAGGTAAGGAATAGAAATCAGGAATACCAGGAAAAGGACGGGAATGATCACCCCTCCTGCAAACGCGGAATAGGACACCAGTTCCTGGATCCCCAGGAAATACCAGGGTGATTTGGCGGGGTTTTCCGGAAACACCGGGTTGGCTTGTTCCCTGAGCGGGGCATCGAACAAAAAGGCCATAATGAGCAGGATGGCTGCCGTCATCAGGAGTATCGCCAGTTCGGCCCACATAACCACAGGCCAGGAAAAGATCTTCTGGCTGCCCGGACTTGGTGACTCCACGGCGTCATTGCTTACCGGCCGGCTTATGCCCCCGTCTTTGCGGATCCTCCAGAAATGAAGTCCCAAAAATACCATCAGGGTCACCGGCAGGAAAATCACGTGCATCATGAAGAACCTGGACAACGCCGCCTGTCCCACGCTCTCATCACCGATCAATAGTTTCATTATAAATCCCCCGACATCGAAACCCTGTGTGATGCCAAGAATATCGGTAAGTTCCCTGAAGGATGCCGCGATGTTTGATCCGATTGTCACAGCCCAGTAGGCCAGCTGGTCCCACGGAAGAAGGTACCCGCTGAAATTCATAAACATCACAAGGAACAGGATGACCACACCGAAGATCCAGTTCAGTCGCCTTCCCCCAAGGTATCCCCCGGTAAAAAACACGCGGATCATGTGAAGGAAGGACAGCAGTACCATGCCGTGTGCCGCCCAGCGGTGAATGTTCCGGATGTATCTGCCGCCCGGAACGATGAACATGATATCCTTCACCGAATCATAGGCCCGCTCAACCGAGGGAGTGTAATTCATCATCAGGATGACCCCGGTCAGGATCATGATCACGAAAAAAAAGCCAAGGATAACTCCCAGTCCGAATGTATAGGTCATTTTCAGGGAATTCGGGTGGACCTTGTTCGCATGGATATGCAGGAAGAAATTCCTGTTGATCCTTCCCAGCCTGCGCCGGTTGTGGTCGCTTATCCCGGAAGCCATTTACAGGTATAGTTTTTGATCCGGATCCACCAGGCGGCCCTGGTCCACCACGATCTGCCCGTCCACATCCTTATGCAGTGAATACCAAGGCAGGTCCTTGACAGCAGCGCCCGAAATCACCTCCCCGTCTTTGTTATAACGGGATCCGTGACAGGGACACTGGAAACCTTCATCGCTTTTTTCTATGATGCATCCGAGGTGGGTACAGACGGCCGATACCGCCCGTATCCCTTCATGATCCCGGTAGATGAACAATTTCCTGTCAGCCAGGAAGGTAAAAGTGTTGACCGGGAAATTATTCTTGCGGCCGATCTTGAATCTCTTCTGGTACCGTGTGAGGCGCGGCACGAACTGCCGAAGCAGGCTAATGGAAGCCATGAAGCCTGCAAATACAGCTGCCCAGATGGTAAATCTTTTAATGAAATCTCTCCGGGTGTGTCCGGTTTTATTCTTATCCATCTCTCGTTTAAGGTATATCATATGGCTAATTTATTAAGTTTCTTTCTGAATTACTGTAATAAGCCCCGGAAAGACTGTTATTTTTACAGTTTTAAAATAACTTTAGGTGCAAATCACTCTCCCATGCAGACATCACGGAGAACCCTGACCGGCCTTTTAATTCTTCCTGTCATCCTTGCCATGGTACTGGTTTTCAGTACCTGCAGGGATGAAGCTGAGAAGGGATCTTCAGCGGCAGGGGACGATGACGGGAGACCGGGATACATTGGCAGGGAATCCTGTAAAGAATGCCATGAAAAAGAGTACGATCTTTTCCAGGAATCAGATCATGACCTGGCCATGGATACAGCCACAGAGGAAACCGTGCTCGGCGATTTTAATAACCATACCATCGAACACCTGGGAATTCAGACCCGGTTCTTCAGGCAGGATGGTCAGTTTATGGTACATGCCGAAGGTGAAGGCGGGGAATTCAAGGATTTCAAAATCAGATATGTGTTTGGGATAAAACCCCTGCAGCAGTACCTGGTTGAATTTCCGGGTGGAGCTTTCCAGATGCTTCCGTTCTGCTGGGATACACGTCCGGCAGAAGAAGGCGGTCAGCGCTGGTTTCATATTTACGACCAGGAAAGAATTCCTCCGGATGATATTCTGTACTGGACCCATATCGTCCAGAACTGGAATTACATGTGCTCCGAATGCCATTCCACTAATGTCCGCAAGGATTTCAATGCCAAAACGGAAACCTATCATACTACCTGGAACGAAATCGATGTTTCCTGCGAAGCCTGCCACGGTGCAGGTTCCCGCCATGTGGAATGGGCCCGTGTGGTCGAACAGGGCGGAAATCCTGAAGTATTCGCCGATATGGGATTGGTCATCCGGCTGAAAGACGTAGACAATGCCTCATGGGTTTTTAATATGGAAACGGGGACCGCAGAAAGGTCGGTCGCCCGCAAAGACCGCAAACAGGTGGAGATGTGCGCACGCTGCCATGCCCGGCGTGCCATTATGAGCGAAGATTATATTCACGGGAAATCCTTCCTGGATACACATGTGCCTTCTTTGCTTGACGAGGGACTCTACTTTGCCGACGGTCAGATCCTTGATGAAGTCTATGTGTATGCTTCCTTCCTTCAAAGCAAAATGTTCCACAAGGGTGTGGTCTGTAAGGATTGCCATGAACCTCACAGCGGAAAGGTGTTCGTCCACAGCAACGCCCTCTGCTACCGATGCCACCTTGCCGGAAAATACGGCAGCCGGGAGCATCATTTCCACGACCCGGAACAGGAAGGTTCGAGCTGCCTGGAATGCCACATGCCCGAAAGGACCTACATGGTAATCGATCCCCGCCGGGATCACAGTATACGCATTCCCAGGCCGGATCTTTCTGATAAATTAAAATCTCCCAATGCCTGTTCAAAATGCCACTCCGAAGAAAGCAACCGCTGGTCGGCGGACTGGTGCCGCACCTGGTACGGGGATCCCAATAAGACCGGAACCCATTACGGAGAAATTTTCTGGGCAGCCCGCCAGGCATATCCGGAAGCTCTTCCGGAGCTGATCCGGGTGGCCAATGATCCGGAATCCGCCCCCATGGTAAAAGCTACTGCCGTTTCCCTGCTCCAGAATTACCAGGATCCGTCGGTAATCCCTATCCTTCAGCAAAGCCTGTCCAATCCGGATCCATTGATCCGGTATGCCGCCATTTCAGCACTTTTTTCGGCCGATGAAAACACCCTGCTGGAACTGGCCCTGCCATTATTAAGCGATTCCGTCAGGCTGATCCGGATTACGGCTGCTTTTCAACTCACCCGTATACCTGCAGAATATCTCGGCAAAGCAGGTGTCCGCCAGCGTGAAAAAGTACTGCAAGAATATGTCCGGACCCAGATGATCAATGCCGATCACCCTTCGGCCCATATGAATCTCGGGATCCTTGCCCTCAACCAGGGGAATTATGCAGGAGCTGAAGCCTCCTATAATAAGGCCCTGGAAATAGAACCGGCCATGACCACAGCCTATGTTAACCTGGCGGACCTGTACCGGGTGATGAAGCGGGACCAGGAAGGGGAGCAGATCCTGAGAGATGCCATTGAACGGGGACCCGATATGGCGGCGGTTAATTACGCACTCGGACTGAACCTGGTCAGGCGGGGCGCAAACGAAGAAGCCATGAAATTCCTTGAACAGGCCTCCGCCCTGGAAACCGGAAACGCCAGGTATGCTTACGTTTACGGGGTCGGGCTCCATTCCACCGGAAAACAACAGGAAGCGGTGGATTACCTGGCGAGAGCCCTGCAAGAAAATCCCTTTGACCGGGACCTGCTCTATTCCCTCTCCACTTTAAACCACGAACTGCACAAGCGGGAGGAAGCACTAATGTATGCCGGTAAACTCGTGGAGTACTATCCGTCCGATCCGAATTACCAGCAGCTTATTCAATATCTGAGAAA
>JAUVKJ010000310.1 GCA_030592145.1 Bacteroides sp. | reverse complement strand
TCACGGGCTATTCTGGGAAAATCCAGTGTCTTCCATTTTCCGTCCCGTATTTCCTGGACCAGAGCCCACTGGGCAATTGAAATGTCGTCTTCAATGATGATTGGTGCAGCCGAAGCTGCAGAAAACCCTGTAAACGAAGGTGATATCAAACCGGCAGCTCCGATCGCCAGTGTGTTTTCTAAAAAATTTCTACGGTCCATAAATTTCTTGATGATTGGATTTGTTTTAAAGTTCCCATCCTTTCCTGTATTCCCGGTATAAATATTGATTGGCCTCAGGATCGTTCGTTATTTTCATGTTCTCCGAGTCATACTTCACTTTCTTACCTGCGCGTAAGGCAACGGCTCCAAGCAGGATAGTTTCCGTTACAGGTCCGGCCTTCAGGAAGCTTCCGGGGGACTGCAACCCTTTTTTAAATGCATCCACCCAGACATTTTCACTCCGCTTCACTGTTTCTTCCGGCGGAGTAGCCGAGCCTGTAAATTCTATCATTTTTTGCTCAGGAATGATCTTTGGATGTCCACAATGAAAATCGGCTATTATTTTTCCTTTGTCGCCAATAAACATCATTCCCTGACGTGGTAACTCTTTGTCTTTGGCATCCAGTTCATCCGGTGTTTCAGGTTTCATTCCACCGTCATACCAGAATAATTTGAAAGGGGGAAGTTGTTCCTGTTCCGGAAAGGTGAACTTTACGATGCAGGAGTACGGGAAAGCTACATTGTTATGTTCGCCACGGCTGACATGATTGTTAATAGTACTGGTTGTAGTGCCGGAGGCATGTGCGCTGGTTGGTGCAGTATTGATCCCAAATTCGAAGAAAAGAGGCCATAAACTATAGTGCCCCATATCAGCAATACTTCCACCTCCGAAATCGTACCACCCACGGAAAACTGCATGTGTATAATTGGGATGGTAGGGACGGTCAGGCACGGGTCCGAGCCATAAATCCCAATCAAATCCGTCAGGTAATTTGGGGGTTTCAGAAGGGTTGGCAGTCCACTGAGGCCAAACCGGGCGATTGGACCAGTTATGAATTTCCTGAAGCTTTCCAATGGCACCCCGTTTGATCCAGTCCAGGGCTACACCATAACCGCTTCTTTGACTCCAGGCCAGCAAATGTGTGCTGACCCCGGTTTCCCGTGCCGTTTCAATGGTCAGCCTGGCTTCGTGCATCCGGTTGGCAATTGGTTTATGGATCACCACATGTTTCCCTTTTTTCATGGAAGCGATTGAGACCGCTGCATGGAGGTGGTCAGGTGTCATTACTTTCACAGCATCAATATCCTTTTCTTTTTCCAATAATTCCCTGAAATCACTGTAAGAAGCACATCCCTTGTATTTTCCGGAAGAACTCTTTTTGGCATAATAATTATCAACCAGTTCTTTTCCGATATCTCGCCCACCAGGGATTCCTTCAAGGCTTTCTCCCCAGTCCGGATCCTCCAGAACTCTTCGCATATTGTCACGAATGTTGTGCAAGGACCAGTCAACATAATCTGTGCTGAATTTATTGGGGTCACACACCGATGTAATTTGTAATTCAGGATTGGTAATCAGGTGTGACATTTCCCTTATTCCCTGGGTTCCGCAACCAATGTAGGCCAGGTTCAATTTGTCACTCGGAGCAATGTGGTCTAACCCACCCATTACATGCCTTGGAACAATTGTAAAAGCTGCCGCTACTGCTGCTGTAGATGTACCGACAAATTTCCTTCGGTTCATTTTCTTTTCATGTTTCATAACTAATATGGGTTTAATATGGCATAAATCTACTCATTTTAACCTGAATTGCTCATCGGCAAAGTCCAGGTAATTTTCCCAGTCATACCGGCCAATACCATGGTTTCCGCTCCGGATGTGGTAAGCCAGTCTACCGGTATGCACGGGCTTGTTCACAAGGGGTAATTCCCTGTTTTCCGGTACATCAAAGCCGAACAAACGGTAAACCTCAGCAGAGTAGAAAAGAGAAAGGTATTCACCTGTGGGATCGGCCCAGTCATCATTTCTTGCACTGGCCACATAGAGGGGACGCGGGGCAATCAGGGCCATTAACATATGCTGGTCTACCGGCAGATCCTGCTCCCTGTCATTATAGGAATGAAATCTTCCGGCAAACCAGTGGGGAAAACTGGTATTGATGTCGGTAAGGCGTTCGCCTGATTTTCTGCGTGACAGGGCGGCCCCGCCACAGCCAGAATTATTGGAAATAACCAATGCGAACCGTTCATCCCGGGCGCCTGCCCAGAGGGAGGTTTTCCCCAGGCGGGAATGGCCTGTTAATGCCACTTTTTGGTGATCGATATCCGGATCCTGCTCAAAATAATCCATGGCACGTGAGAGTCCCCAGGCCCATGCTGAAATGGATCCCCAGGCGGAAGAATCCCTCGGAAGGTCATGGCTGTCAAGCAGGCCGTGAATGCCATTTTTGAAACCGTCATCAAAATCCGGGTCCAGGTCCCCGTAATAAATGGTAACCAGCCCGTATCCGCGTGCCAGAATACGTTCAACCGGCCACCGGAAAGCCCCCACACCCCTGGATTTTTCTGTAGCCTTGTGGTCAAAAATGCAGTATTCGGGTTTATTTCTGAGATAATTCCTGGTAAGGCTGATGTTCTGGTCCATATGGATGGTATGATTACCGTAAAAATTGAGCCCGAGGAATAAGGGAACCGGAGTCTCCACCCCGCACGGCAGGTAGATTAGCATGGACACAGAAACCGTATCGCCCTTCCAGGTAATTTGCATATCCACTTCTTTCATTTTTGCCGTGCCGCAAAGCGCATGATCATCCGAAAAGGTGACGACATACCGGATTTCCGGGTTAACGTCAGGAACTTTCCCGTAAACATATTCCCGGAAAAGTTCCAGGACCTCCCCTCTCCTTCCCGCCTGCCACTGTTCTGCAGTTCTGACTGGTGTTCCGTCCTCAGCCAAAAGTAGCTCCGGCAATTCGAAAGACTTTATTTCAGAATTACTGGCTGATTCTTGTTTACAACTAACTA
>JAUVKJ010000249.1 GCA_030592145.1 Bacteroides sp. | reverse complement strand
TCCTGCAACCCGGGAGAATATCGATATGGCCATCGCAGCCATCAACAATAAACCCGGAGGGGGAGGTACGGAATTGCTGAATGCCTTAAATACTGCCCTTTCCCTGCCCGGGACGGAATATTTTTCCCGGACTTTCGTAATCGCCACGGACGGGTATGTAAGTGTTGAACGTGAATCCTACGATCTGATCCGTAAGAACCTGGGCAATGCCAATTTCTTTGCCTTCGGAATCGGATCCTCACCCAACCGATCCATTATCGAAGGGATTGCACATGTCGGGATGGGTGAGCCATTCATTGCATTGAACCAGAATGACGCCGAAATCTCGGCCGTGCGGTTCAGGAAATATATCGAATATCCCGTACTGACCAATATAGATGTCAATTTCACCACGTTCGGGATCTATGATGTTGAACCCCCTTATATTCCCGATGTGTTCGCGGAACGTCCGGTAATTATTTTCGGGAAGTACATGGGCGACCTCAGCGGGAAGATTAAGATAAGCGGACTCAGTGGAAGCCAGACCTACACCGACCATCTGGATGTCAGCCGGTACAAGGCCGATTCAAACAATGAAGCCCTGCGGTACCTGTGGGCAAGACACAAGATCCGGTTGATGGATGATTACGCAAGGGTACCTTCCAAAGACAGGATCAGCGAGCCCGATTACAATTATTCCATAAAAAAAGAAATTACAGCCCTGGGCCTGAAGTACAACCTGCTGACCCGGTATACCTCCTTTGTTGCCGTTGATTCGATCGCCCGTACGGATTCCGGCAGTGCAGTCACCGTTAAGCAACCCCTTCCGCTTCCCGAGGGAGTCACGGATGCAGCTTTGGGCGGTTATTCAACCTGGGGAGCAACTGCCTCGGGATTTGCCACTGCAGGACATTTTTCCGGAAGCGAATCCTATAACACCCCGGACAAGGGAATGAATGCCGGGCAGGGACAGCAGGAGTGGCAATCCTCGCATATTGTCTCTGTATTCCCCAATCCGTTCACGTCACAGATAAGCCTCCGGATATTCATCCATGAAAGAGATGTTGCAGAGCTGAAAACCATAAAGCTGTACAACGCCCTTGGAAAACTGGTCGATGTATTTGAAATAACAGCCGGGGATGAGGGCTGGCATTTCATTGAGCTTGATTTCAGTGCGAAATACCCGGAACTGCCTCCGGGAATGTACAGCGCCGTACTGTTAGCCGGGGAAAAGCAGTCTCCCCCCGTCCGTATGCTCTACATGAAAAGATAGCAAAAGTCCGGGGGAGTGATTAGCCTGGTCATACGAACCGGCATGCAGGGTCATCAGGCCAGCAGGCTCCCCAGGTCCGGAAGCCGGAGCTCAAAGTTGTCTTCCAGGATAAGGTGGGCCAGGTCAAGGATGGGAAGTTCAGTTTGATCAAGGATGTTTGAATCGGAAGTAATCACGATTCCGCTGTTCTGCCGAATCAGTAGTGCATCAGGATTTTTGTCAAGCTGTGCATCTCCTGCAATGCCATTTTTAGTCAGGAGTTCTCTCAGTCTCCCGGCAAGCCCGGCGCTGTGTGATACGGGACTATCAAGCAGGAACTCCACCCTGGCCGGAGTTTTTTCTTTCAGGTAGGAAAAACAGAGATCAATGCCCCGTGCAAGGACAGGATCGTTATGAAGTTTCCCATACATCTCCCCGGCATCTCTCACAAACCGGTCATTTCCAATAAAGACCATCCGGCCCAGCAGGTAATTGCAGATCGTGAAAAGTACATTGTAGGCATCAATAAATAGCTGCTCTCCCCTGATATTATTTACAGTTTTCCGCATTCTTCCCCTAATGTCATTATCAGGAAATACCCCCCTGGAAAGCAAGATCCGCTGGAAGGAATTAAGGAGATGGCGGTCGCCTGTAATCTTCAGAATGGTCTTCCTGGGATACCCCCGGTTCAGCAGATAAGCATAATCCCTTAGCGCTTTATTGAACTCATCGGTGATGATATCATTCCTCATGGAACGGGAGGTTGAAACCTATACTGGCCGGTTATCCGGTAAAACCCCGGAAATATTTCATGAACTGGACACGCTCGAATGCAGCCGGGTTATCGTTTTTCCCCTGGCTAAGCTTTCCCCTGAAGTCATCGATGCTGCTGAATCCATGTTTGCCCATCCAGGTCTCAAGATCGTGCAGCATCTCCCCTATCCTTTCCCCTCCGTGTCTGTAAATGGCGGATACTACCTGCACGGCAGTGGCTCCGGCCAGGAGTTGTTTAATCACAGCGGCCCCGTCATGAATGCCTGTAGAAGCAGCAAGATCGCAGTCCACCCGCTCGGCCATAATGGCAATCCAGCGAAGGGACAGGGAAAGGTCGCCCGGAGAGCTCAGCACACTACCCGAGGTGATCTCGAAGTTATCCAGGTTAATGTCAGGGCTGTAAAACCGGTTAAACAGTACGAGTCCACTGATACTGGTCTCCGACAGCTTTTTGATCATAGTTGCCAGGTTTGAAAAATAGTAGGATATTTTGAGGGAAACAGGAATTTTAACCTTTTCAGCCACTTCCCCTATGATATCAAAGTACACTTTTTCATTCTCCCCGGCACTCCTGTCCAGGTCGGAGGGCAGGATAAAAAGATTAAGCTCAAGGGCATCCGCCCCGGCCATATCAAGTTCCTTTCGAAACCATGTCCACTGCTGCGCGGTCATGCAGTTAATACTGGCCAGGACCGGAATGGAGACCTGTTTTTTAACGTTCCGTATCAACTCAAGGTATTCCGTGGTGCTTTCCCTGGGAGCATCTTCGTACTGGTAAAAATCGAGGCTCTCAGGATACAGCGATCCCCCGGACCGCATCTGGCTAAGTTTTGCTTCTTTTTCAAGTACGATCTCCTCTTCAAAGAGGGATTTCAGAATGACGGCTGCAGCCCCGTTCTGTTCAAGGTTTCGGATGGTTTCTGTATTTTCTGTCAGTCCTGAACTGCCAACGATGATTGGATTTCTAAGGTTCAGTCCCAGGTACTTTACCGAAAGGTTTATCATGTCAGTGATGTTTTTATTAAAAACAAAATTACGGGATTTTTTTGTTGATTCATTACTTTTTGAATATTAGGGTATTATAAAGGAAATCTTTACCTTTGTTCAAACAGTAAACGAAAACGAAAAACCAAACCATTCTAATATGAAAAAGGTCCTGTTCATTCTGATCATTGGCTCTTTTGCATTCTCAGGATGCAAGTTCATCAATGAAAAGATCCTAAAAAAAGGCAGTGATACCACAGAGGTATACATTTACAATCTTGAGCAAAAACTGGCCGCCCAGGAATCAGAATACCAGGGCTCCCTTGTCGAACTTCAGCGGGAATCCCAGGCCAGGATCGATTCCATCATCCATTATTATGAGAATGAGCTTGTCTCAAAAGGAGGAAAGTACACATCAGCTGCACGGGGAACGTATTACCTGATCGTGGGGAGTTTCAAGACCCCCGCCTATGCAAAGGATTATTCCGCAAAGGTTGCAGACATTGGATACAAAACCGAAATCGTGACAGTCGGGCACTGGAACCTGGTGTCTGCCGAATCCTATACCAATCTCAGGGCTGCCCTCGACGG
>JAUVKJ010000007.1 GCA_030592145.1 Bacteroides sp. | reverse complement strand
ATTATGGTGATATTCAAAATACACCGGTTGAGCAGGTAAATATAGGAGCACATACCAACCTGGGATCAGCCATGTGCATTGCGGCCAACAGAATTTCATATTTCTATAATTTAAAGGGCCCCAGTTTAGCCCTCGACACTGCATGTTCATCATCCCTGAATGCTGTTCATCTGGCATGCAGAAGTATTTGGGACAAGGATGCTGATCTTGCATTCGCGGGTGGTGTCAGTGCCATATTAAAACCCGAACCTCAAATGGGTTTTTCCAAAGGGGGTTTTCTCTCGCCTGACTGTAAATGCTATGCATTTGATTCCAGGGCCAACGGGTATATAAGAAGTGAAGGAGCCGGATTGATAATCATCAAACCCCTTTCCCGTGCCAGGAAGGATAATGACATAATCTATGCCACGATCAGGGGATCCGGCATCAACCAGGATGGAACTTCCAATGGGATATCAGTTCCCAATCCTATTGCCCAGCAGGAAATGATTAAAATGGCGTATGAAGATGCCGGGGTCGATACCCGGCATGTAAAATACATTGAAGCCCATGGAACAGGAACCTTTGTCGGCGATCCGATTGAAGCCATATCTATTGGAAAAGTTATTGGGAAAAACCGAAAGGAAAATTTTTATGTAGGTTCCGTGAAAACCAATATTGGTCACCTGGAACCCGCATCAGGTATGGCAGGGATTATTAAGCTGGCCCTTGCCATGAAAAAAAGAATTATTCCTCCAAACATACATTTCATTAAGCCAAACCCAAATATTCCTTTCGATGAATTGAAACTTGAGGTGCCTGTTGAACCGATGAAATGGGAAGATGAGAAAAATGGCAGCGTCTATGGAGGGGTCAACAACTTTGGTTTTGGAGGCTCAAATGTACATATGGTGCTGGAAGGAATACCGGAGGAAAAAGAGACTGAAAGGACAGCAAAAGAAAAATTACAGATATGCACTCTCTCTGCCAGGGATTCTGAAGCCCTGCGGGAAATGGCAGAATCATATATCAGCTTTTTTAAGGACAGGAATAATAAGGCAGGTCTGAATGATATATGTTATTCATCAGCAGTTCGCAGGCCACATCATAATATTCATTTGTCTGTGGTAGCCGGATCAAAGAAGGAGATGGCAGATAATCTGCAAAAGTTTCTTGATGGGGAAAATCTTAGTGAAATCTCAGAAGGACGGGGCAATGAAATCAGGGATAAAATAGTTTTTGTTTTTTCAGGCCAGGGACCGCAATGGTGGGCTATGGGCCGGCAACTGCTGGAAAATGAGCCTGTTTTCACGGAAACAATACAAAAGCTGGATAAACTTCTCAGCAAACATGGTGATTGGTCTCTGGTAGAAGAACTTACAAGAGACGAGGAATCATCCCGGATCTCTGATACAAATATTGCACAACCCGCTATATTTTCAATTCAAATCGCTCTCTTTGAAATGTGGAAGGCATTGGGTATCAATCCATCAGCGGTAGTCGGACACAGTATAGGGGAGGTGCCAGCCGCATATGTTTCCGGTGCCCTGACTTTAGAACAGGCTGTTCTGCTGATATTCCACAGAAGCCGGGTACAGTTTAAGGCTACGGATAAAGGAAGGATGCTGGCCGCAGGGTTAACCGCGGAAGAAGCAACCAGGTTGATTCAGGGTCGTGAGGATAAGGTTTCCTTAGCTGCTGTCAACGGGCCTGCCATGGTTTCCCTGTCAGGCGACACCGATGTTATTGAGCAAATTTCAGAGGAGCTCGAAAAACAGGATGTTTTTAACAGGTTGCTGCAGATCAACGTTCCATTTCACTGTCATCATATGGAACCTCTGAAGGAAGAACTGCTCAGTTCATTGAAGCCATTGAAACCATCCCCTACCAGGATCCCTTTTTATTCCACAGTAACAGGAATGGTCATAGATGGCAGGAAACTGGATAACACATACTGGTACCGCAACGTCAGGGAAACAGTCAGTTTTGCCAGTGCCATTGAAGAATTGATAAATGACGGCTTTAATACCTTTATTGAATTAGGTCCTCATCCTATTCATGCCCTGGGGATCAATGACCTGCTTGCTGCAAGGCAGAAAAACGGACTCGTAATTTCCTCGATCAGGAGGCAGGAAGAAGAAAAACGTACCTTCCTTTCTTCCCTGGGTACACTCCATACCTGGGGATGTAAAGTGGATTGGAAAGCTTTCTTTGGTGATCATGAGTTTGTCCGCCTGCCGGCATATCCCTGGCAAAAAGAGCGGCACTGGATAGAGACTGAAGAAGGAAGAAAGGAGCGCCTGGGCACCTTTGTTCATCCCCATTTAAAACGCAAGACCATATCTGCCAGAGAAAGTCATAACATAATATGGGACATCAACCTGGATAAAAGAACCTATCCATATATTGATGATCATAAAGTGCAGGGACCCATAATTTACCCGGGAGCCGGACATGTCGAACTGGCCATCTCGGCCGCATTGGCTTCATTTGGTTCAACGTTTGAATTCCTGGAAGATCTCAATTTTGAAAATGCATTATTCCTTCCTGATTCCGGTGAACCGGTATTTATCCAGATGGATATATCCCATGACGGAGGGGATTATTTTATTTACTCAAAGCCACGAAGTGAAAATGCTTCCTGGACCATGTGTTCCAATGGTAAAATGAATCATATAAAGGATTCATTTCAATCTGTTGAGGTTGATATTGAGGAAATCCGGAAACGGGTTACTATTCCTGTCCCGGTAAAGACCCTGCATGACGAACTTCTGGAAAGCGGACTGTATCTTGGTCCCAGCTTCAAGGCTATCAAACACTTATGGAGAAACGAAAAGGAATGGGAATCATTCAGTGAGATAGAGGTGCATGAAAGCATCCGTTCCGAGTTCTTCCAGTTCAATCTTCACCCGGGAGTTCTGGACAGTTGCTTCCAGACTGTATTCGGAATATTTAACACCGGTGAGGATTCAGCCAGGAAAATGGGTGTGTATATCCCGGTTCATATCGAAAGGATAAAGTTCTATAAAAAACCCGATTCTTTTAAAATGTTTGTTTATGGCAGGTTGAGGGAATGGACGGATGAATATGCACTGGGCGAATTGTGGATTTTTAATGAAGACGGGGAGATTATTGCCGAATTTCAGGGTTTCCGCTCGCAATACCTGAAAGGTTCCAGGGGTGAGATCGCCGGCGAACAGGAAAAATGGTTTTATGAGTATAACTGGATCATGAAATCCAGATCGGACCAGGAACTTGTCCGCAACCCGGGGAAATACCTGCCTTCTCCCAATGCCATCAGGGAGAGCGTTAATGAGACCATCAGTGAAATAAATTCACTGCCCGAACAGGCTGAGTATTATAAGCATTATGAACCCCGGCAATACAAGCTTACCATAGGATATATCTGCAACTCCCTGAGAGAAATGGGAATGCCCTTCAGTACCGGAACAAAAATCAATGTCAGGAAACTAATTAAAGACTTTGGTGTGATCAGCGATCAACAACGCCTGTTTTACCATATATTCAATTTGCTGGGAAATGCCGGAATAGTGGAGGGCGACAAGGATGATTACGTGGTGATCAAAACTCCTGAATTCAGGGATATTAAATTATGGATCAATGAAATCAATGAACAGTTTCCCCAGTTTCGTCATGAAACGACTCTTCTGGGCCGTTGCGGACCTGAAATTGCAGGGGTATTAACAGGAGAGGTGGATCCGATCCAATTGATCTTTCCGGAGGATCAGTGGGATCTGATCGTCAAATACTATGTTGAAGGCTTTGCATTTAAGAAATATAATGATCTTGCTGCCCGTGTCGTTTCAGAATTGGTGAATAATATCCCTGAAGATCAAACATTGCGCATACTTGAAATTGGTGCGGGAACAGGCGGCATGACACAGGCTGTCCTGCCATTGTTGCCTCCCGGCAAGACAGAATACTATTTTACAGACATTTCACATGTTTTCATGCTAAAAGCACAGCAAAGGTTTGCCAGGTATCCCTTCGTACAGTATAAATTACTCGATATAGAGAAGGATCCGGCTGAGCAGGGATTTGACATCAATTCATTTGATCTGGTAATTGCATCTGATGTGATGCATGCCACCCGGGAACTTAAAACAAGCTTCGCGAATGTGAAACGATTGCTTGCATCTGAAGGAATACTTCTCATGCTGGAGGTGACCAATTCTCCGGTTTACCTGGATCTTATCTTTGGGATGACGGAAGGCTGGTGGTTATTCGAAGATGTGGATATCCGGCCTGATCATGCTACAATGAGTCCCGACAGGTGGAAAAAAGTACTTGAGAGTGAGGAATTTTCGGATGTTGCGGTTTACAGTGATTTTGAAAAAAATGAAGTTTCCTGCCAGAGTGTGATCCTTGCACGGAATAAAAAGCTGGATCTGACCAACAAAGCATTAGAGGAATCACCTAAGCTTGGCCGGGCAGATTGGCTGGTGTTCGCTGATGATAAAGGTGTGGCTGATATCATACAGTCCAGACTGGCTGCTATTGATAAACAATCTTACATTGTTAAATGTGCTGAGCATTTCAGGAAAATCTCTGAAACTGAGTTTGAGATTGATCCGAAAAACCAGGAGGATGTAAACGGCTTGATTGACCTGGTTTCCGAAAAAGGTAAATTCCAGGGAATCATTTTCTTATGGGGTCTGAATTCGGTTTCTAATGAGCAACTTACTACTGATAACATCATACAGGCAGAAGGACATTCATCTCGTACGATGATGAATGTGATGAGAAAATTGAATGCCACTAATTACGAGAAAAATCCTGAAATCTGGATGGTAACTGCCGGTGCACAACAGGCCGGAGGAACACCTGATACGGTAGAACTATCCCAGGCCGGACTAAGGGGTGTGAACAGGGTGATAGTTAATGAGTTTCCTCTTTTCAATTCCACCATGGTCGATTTCAGTAGTCCTGTCCGGGAGGAAGAAATTGACGTATTCATCGAAGAAATACTGGCAGGTGATAACGAGGATGAGATCGCGTTCAGGGGTAAAAAACGCTTTATTAACAGGCTGGAAAGAATCTCCACCGGCAGCATAGCACATTCGGCATTGCGAACTTTTCCCGCCGGGGGTTCTCCATACACATTAACCATAGATGAGTATGGAGTCCTCGACAACCTGGTTATCAGGGAAACATCCCGCAGGGAACCCGGTGATGATGAGGTGGAAGTGGAAATCAAAGCATCGGCTCTTAATTTTCGCGATATTATGCTTTCTATGGGACTGCTTTCAGACGATGCCATCACCGGGGGATTATTCGGAAAGACCATGGGATTGGAATGTGCCGGAATCGTCACGGCTACAGGAAAGGATGTTCAGGATGTAAAAACAGGTGATGAGGTTATGGCAACCGCTCCTTCCTGCCTGAGTGGATTTGCCTACCCAAAGGCCTGCCATGTTGTGCATAAACCCGGAAAGATCAGCTTCCCCGAAGCCGCAACCTTACCCGTGGTTTATGTTACCGCGTATTATTCCCTGGTATATCTCTGTCGCATCCGAAAAGGGGAAAAGATACTTATTCATGCGGCTGCAGGAGGTGTGGGTATTGCAGCCATACATATTGCCAATGCTGCAGGTGCCGAGATATATGCCACGGTTGGCAGCGATGAAAAGAAAGCATACATCGAAAGTATAGGTGTTCCGTCTGAACATATTTTAAACTCCCGTACGCTGGAGTTTGCCGACCGGCTTATGGACCTGACCGGTGGAGAAGGTGTGGACATCGTTCTCAACTCACTCTCTGGAGAAGCTATATATAAGAGCATCAGGTGCTTATCACCTTACGGAAGGTTTGTTGAGATTGGTAAGACAGATATTTACCGCAACAGTAAGCTTGGACTGCAGCCATTTGGTAATAACCTGTCCTATTTTGGAGTGGATATAGACAGGCTTTTCAAACAGAAAGAACAATTCAGCGGTGAACTGTTCCGGGAAGCCATTGATTTCTTTGTTGATAATAATTTCCCTGCTCATCCGTCGGTAGTTTTCCCAATTTCGGAAATCACTGATGCTTTCCGGTATATGGCAGGAGCCAGGCATATTGGCAAGATCATTATTAGCATGGAGGGTGATGTCAGGGTGGCTCCCAACAGGGAAATCCGGTTTAAGGATAAGGCTTCATATTTGCTGACAGGCGGATGTTCGGGATTTGGACTTGCCGTTGCCGACTGGATGACAACAAAAGGAGCCAGACACCTTGTGTTGATGAGCAGGACCGGACCCAAGACCGAAGATGAAAAAAAGCTCATTGACAATATGCGTGACAGGGGAGTGAATGTAATGATCGCAAAAGGAGATGTATCCGTCAGGGAGGATGTTGTACGGATCATGGATCAGGTTAAGAAAAAAATGCCCCCCCTGAAAGGGATTCAGCATGCTGCCATGGTTCTTGATGATGGTGGCATTCCGGAGATTGACCATGAGCGTTATTTGAAAGTTTATAAACCAAAAAGTATTGGTTGCTGGCTGCTGCATGAGGCTACACTGGAAATGGACCTGGATCATTTTGTACTGTATTCTTCCATCTCGTCAATTTATGGTAATCCGGGACAGGTGAGTTATGTTGCAGGCAACAGTTTCCTGGAGAATTTTGCACAGTTCAGGCGATCCCGGGGAATGACTGCAATGACAATTAACTGGGGTGTACTGGGTGATGTGGGATTTGTTGCGAGAAGCGGAAATGTGGGCGGATTGCTTTATAAGCAGGGATGGAAAACCTTTACGTTAAAACAGTCAACCGATATCCTGGAGCAAATGTTGCTATGCAATCCGGTTCAGCGTGTAGCTACTGATTCTGACTGGGAAATGGTGGGTAATTTTTATCCCCATTCCTGTGAAACGAGCCGTTTTGGCCACCTGATCAAAGAAAAGGAAATGTCAGCAGTTTCGGCGACCGGGGCCGGAGATGGCGGATTGAAAGCTTCCTTAATGAAATTAAGCAAGGAAGAACAATATGATATTTTAATAACTCAATTGCGGGATACATTTGCCAGAGTGCTTGGTTCTACGGCCGATAAGGTAGATACAAACGAACCGGTCACCAAATATGGCCTGGACTCTTTAATGGCTAATCAGATCAGGAACTGGATACAGAGCAGTGTATCAGTGGATTACTCCATGATGCGAATCATGAAAGGTCCGACTCTCCAGGAACTGGCAGAACAGATCCTGGATGAACTGAATGGTCAGCTAAGTACAGGAGATGGCCAGGCAGAGGAGAAAACAGAATTGGATAAATGGGTACTGCGTGCGAAGAAGATTGATAATCCGAGAATGCGGCTCTTCTGTCTCCCCTATTTTGCCGGAGGCGCCTCTGTTTTCAGCACCTGGCATGAGTATTTACAGGACGGAATTGAGGTATGTGCCATTCAATACCCGGGACGCGAAGAGCGTATGGATGAAAAACCATTTGACAATTATCCCGATCTGGTCAAAGCAATCTCAGATGTTATCGATCCACTACTAAACTGTCCGGTCGCATTTTATTGTCATAGTGCCGGAGCAGGCATCGGACTGGAACTGGCAAGATATCTGAGAAGGGAAAAAGGCATACAACCTGTTAAATTTATCGTCGGCGGATGGCGGTCACCTCACCTTGTGAGTCCCTTTAAATTCCTGGATGCCATTCAGGATGATGAGGTATACCTGGATAAAAATATTCCAAATATCATCAATCACCTGAGATCACTGGAAATCCCCGAATCAGTACTTCAGAATAAAGAATTGATTGAAGAGATGCTCCCGGCCCTTCGTGCCGATATACTCCTGGGTAAACGATACAAATACTATGAAGACGAACCCTTGAATTGTCCACTTACAGCTCTTGTGGGACAGGATGATACAGTTTTTCCCGTGGAACAGATCAAGGAATGGAAAAAACATACCTCGGGTAAATTCAGGTTCAAAAGGGTGAATGGCAGTCACCTTTTCTGCCGGGATAACAAAGAAGAGCTCCTGGAATTGCTGACTGAGGAATTAAGCGAGTTTGTTAATGTCTGAACATTTCCCTCGTTTGTTGAAAGGAGATGTTCATCTGTGGACCATCTCACTTGAACCTTCAAAAGATCAGATTAAAAAGTTACGATCAGTTTTATCCCCTGAGGAAAAAAAGAAGGCTTCCTATTACAAATTTGAGCTTATACAGCATAATTATATTGTTACCCAGGCTGTTTTAAGGATGTTGTTATCGGCTTATCTGGATACAAAACCTGCGGATATTAAACTGGGAGTTCACAAAAAAGGCAAACCATATCTCATTAATGATGCCTCTTTGTTTTTTAATATTGCCAATTCACATGATATCTGTGTATATGCATTCTCCCGTGATGCTGAAGTGGGGGTCGATATTGAAAAGATCCGGGATCTGCCTGACATCGACCTGCTTATTGAAAAAAATTTAACTCCCCGGGAAAAAAAGTATTTCCAGAAAGATCCTGATAACAAATTAACCAGATTCTTCCAATTCTGGACCTTTAAGGAATCTTATCTGAAGGCCATCGGAGAAGGAATGCGCCTCACGCCGGAAAATCTTGAATTTTCACTGGAGGGCGAAACCATCAAGCTGCAATCTGCTGATTATGGATTTGATGCTGCAGACTGGCAGTTTAAAGGCTTCACACGGGAGGGTAATTACACGGGTGCACTTGCATATACAGGAAAGAATACGGTCATCAGAGAAATGAGTATAGCTGTAAAGGGTTCATCAGAAAAGCTGTTTAATCTTTTTGATTTTTAAAAACATTATGTATTCTTGCATGAAAATGAATTCATGCATCCGGCATGCAACTGATTGAAGTTTCAGACAGGAATACCCGCAGGGATTTTATCAAAGTTCCCAAGATCCTCTATAAAAAAGATCCATTCTGGGTTTGTCCACTAGACCAGGCTACCGAGACCGCCTTTGATCCGGGGAAAAACAAGCTCTTTGCAAAGGGAAATGCCCGCAGATGGATACTCCGGAGCGATAAAAACAGGCTGATCGGTAGAATCGCCGCTTTCTACAATCGTGACATATCAGCAAGGAACAAGCAGCCTACCGGGGGAACAGGCTGGTTTGAATGCATCAATGACCAGGGAGCTGCAAATCTGCTTTTCGATGCTGCACGGGACTGGCTGAAGAGTGAAGGCATGGAAGCCATGGACGGTCCCATTAATTTTGGCGGCAACGACACAAACTGGGGATTGCTTGTCGAGGGATTTACCCACCCGGGATACGGAATGCTCTACAATTTCCCGTACTACAGGGAATTATTCGAGAATTACGGATTCCGGACGTATTTCCTGCAGTACAGCTATCATATCGATATTACCCAACCCTTCCCCGAAAGGTTCTGGAAAATTGCAGAGTGGGTGGCCCGGAAAAAAGAATACGAATTCAGGCATTCAGAATGGGCCCGGGCAGATAAATATGCACAGGACGTCATCACCGTTTTTAACAAGGCCTGGTCAGGATTTAAGGAAGATTTCGTTCCCATGAACGTTGATGATCTTTCCAACGCCTTACGGCAGGCAAAGCCTTTCCTGGAAGAAGACCTGAACTGGTTCGTGTATCATAATAATGAACCCATCGCGTTCTATATCATTTTCCCGGATATTAACCAGATCCTTAAACACCTGAATGGAAAACTTCATATCCTCAATAAATTGTGCTTCCTCTACTTCCTTAAAACGCGCAGGATCACAAGGGTCAGGGGCATCGCCGCCGGGGTAGTCCCCAAATTTCAGAACACGGGTATTGAATCGGGGATCTTCAAGCATCTTGAGATACCCTTCAGGAAAAAGTACTGGATCACAGAGGTTGAGCTTTCCTGGGTGGGGGACTTCAACCCCAAAATGCGCTCGCTCTATGAAGCCGTCGGGGGTAAACTGGCCAAGAAACATCTAACCCTCAGGTATATGTTTGATCCGAATGCTAAATTTGAGAGATATATGCCTGATTATATGGAAAAATATAAACAGCATCACACAGGAGAATTCCAGGAAGAGATCACCTTTGAACCAGGAAAGAAACGGCCAAAGCACAACTATCTTAAATTCAGGGAATTATAACCAACCTGCATTCCATTCCGCCGGGGCAATCAGAAAAGCTGTTCAATCTTTTTGATTTTTGAAAACATTATGTATTTTTGCAGCCAAATGAAAAAAGATATACATCCGGATAATTACAGACTGGTGGTCTTTAAGGACATGTCTAATGGATATTCCTTTATTACAAAATCAACGGCCCCTGCCAGGGAAACCATTAAGATGGAAGATGGCAAGGAATATCCGCTTATAAAACTGGAGATCTCCAATACATCCCATCCGTTTTACACCGGTAAGATGAAGCTTGTGGATACAGCAGGGCGAGTGGACAAATTCAATACCCGTTTAAAAAAGCACATCGAAAAGAAAAAATCGCAGCAAAGCACAGGCTGAACTCAAAAGCATATAGTATAGGGGTTGTCTCAAAATAAAACGAGATGGCCCTTTTTCTTTTTACTTTCTGAGGATATTAAAACGCCGCTGCATAATTTGCTTCGCAAAAGACGCTAAGGCGGCTAATTAACCAGCTTTGCAAGATTACCAACAATTTAGCCTTTGCTATATATACTTATATTGATTAAAAAAGGCACCTGCCAAAATTTGTTCTTTAGAAAATTTTGAATTGCCGTTTTAATCAAAATGAGTGAAATAGAAAAAAAAAAGGAGTTGCCTACTTTTGTGACAGTCACTTTTTTTACTTTTGCTGCATGAATTACATTCTTTTCGATCTGACTGAAACCTGGGAAAACCTTTTACCTATTACCTTTACACGGCCTGTCAGTGAGATCAGGATCGGCATTCTCAGCATTCGTGAGAAATGGGAGAACAGGCTGCAATCCCGGGTCAGCTGGCTTACACGCCCCTATCTTTCAAAGAAATTTGAATTACAGTGCGGTGATGACAATATGCTCATCAATGGCAGTGTGCTGCCCGATGATGACCTGCTTATTAATATATCATCACTATCGCCCGGACATGCACTGTACACCGGAGAATCCCTACTGGCCGTACGCCTGGGACGACAGGAACTGAAAAATTTCGACCCCGCCGTCACTGGTAAATATGCACGGGTTGAATGCAGGCATGAATCCCTGAGCATCGGATTCCCCTGGGATATATTTGAACAGAATGGGATGGCCATAAGAGCTGATTTCGACCTGCTGACCTCAGGCAGGAAATCGGCAAAAATATCTTCCACCAACAGGATACTCGGGCCTGGTAATGTATTCCTGGAAGAAGGGGCAAGTGTGGAATGCGCCATCCTGAATGCCCGGACAGGTCCCATTTACATCGGAAAGAACGCGGAGATCATGGAAGGGTCTATCGTTCGCGGCCCCTTTGCAATGGGCGAACAATCAACCCTCAAGCTGGGCGCCAGAATATACGGTCCCACTACAATCGGCCCGTACTGCAAAGCAGGAGGCGAAGTAAACAACTCGGTATTCCAGGGTTACTCCAACAAGACACACGACGGTTTTCTTGGCAATTCTGTCATTGGTGAATGGTGCAACATCGGGGCCGACTCAAACAATTCCAACCTTAAAAACAATTATTCCACAGTCAGGCTCTGGAATTACAGGGAGGAAAAGTTCATCTCCAGCGGGAAGCTCTTCTGCGGCCTGGTAATGGGAGACCATTCCAAGTGCGGGATCAATACCATGTTTAATACGGGAACGGTAGTAGGCGTAAATGCAAATATTTTTGGTGCAGGCTTCCCCAGGACCTTTATCCCGTCCTTCTCCTGGGGCGATCCCCATGAATTCACAACCTACCGACTTGACAAAGCCCTGGAGGTCGCAGCCGAAGTAATGAAAAAACGTGATATTCAGTTCGATCCCGGGGATGCGGATATCCTTTCAGAGATTTTCAGCATGACTGAAAAATACAGGTCCTGAACACCCTGTCTTTTTTGGCACAGCAATTGACATATAATCATTCCACTTTTTTCCCCTTGTAAAACTGACAATCTGGCGGATCTATGAAAGACTTAAAACAAAATATACTGTTCAGTACTTCACTTGACGAGGACAGCGATTTTATACCTCTGATTTCGGACGAGGACGAAGATGTTTTAGACAAGAGCGATGTGCCTGAACTCTTGCCGCTACTGCCACTTCGCAATACGGTACTGTTCCCTGGAGTGGTGATCCCGATCACGGTCGGAAGGGAAAAATCCATCCGCCTTATCCGGGAGATCTATAAGAAGAACCGGATCATCGGGACGGTTGCCCAGGTCGATCCCAATACCGATGACCCGGATATCAAGGATCTTTACAGGGTGGGTACCGTGGCACAGATTATCAGGATCCTGGAAATGCCCGATGGTTCCACTTCCATCATTATCCAGGGGAAAAAACGGTTCAGTATTGAATCGATCGTCTCTGAGGAACCGTATTTTGTGGCCAAAGCAACAGCTCTCGAAGATGAAAAGCCTGTCTCGCGTGACCAGGAATTTGAAGCCGTTGTCGGCTCACTTAAGGACCTTTCCCTCAGGATTATTCAACTCTCCTCAAACATTCCACCGGAAACTTCTTTCGCGGTAAAGAATATTGAAAGTTCAAGTTTCCTTATCAACTTCATCTGTTCCAACAGCGATGTGGAACTGAAAGACAAGCAAAAGCTTCTTGAGGAGAACAACCTGAAGAAACGCAGTATCCGCCTGTTGGAGCATCTTTCAAAGGAAATCCAGATGCTGGAATTGAAGAACGACATCCAGTCAAAGGTAAAGTCGGATCTCGACCAGCAGCAGCGTGAATTCATGCTCCACCAACAGATAAAAACCATCCAGGATGAGCTTGGCGGAAATCCCATGGAAAAGGAGGTCGTCGAGTTCCGCCAGAAAGCAACCAAAAAGAAATGGAGCGAGGAAGTGGGCGAGACTTTTGAAAAGGGACTCGAAAAGCTTCAGAGGATAAACCCTGCCACAGCAGAATACTCCGTACAGGCCAATTACCTGCAGACATTGATCGAACTGCCCTGGAATGAATATACCCGGGATGATTTCAACCTTAAACGGGCAGAAAAGATCCTCGACCGTGACCATTACGGGCTTGATAAGGTAAAGGACCGTATCCTTGAACACCTGGCAGTACTGAAACTCAAGGGAGATATGAAATCTCCCATTATATGCCTTGTGGGCCCCCCGGGAGTCGGCAAAACCTCCCTGGGAAAATCCGTCGCAACTGCCCTTAAGCGGAAATACATGCGTATGTCGCTCGGCGGACTCCATGATGAAGCGGAGATCAGGGGCCACCGTAAAACCTATATCGGCGCCATGCCCGGCAGGATCGTACAGAGCCTGAAAAAAGCAAAATCCTGCAACCCCGTCTTTGTCCTTGATGAGATCGATAAAGTGGGGCGCGATGTACACGGGGACCCTGCCTCTGCATTGCTCGAGGTACTTGACCCCGAACAAAACAGCACTTTCTATGATAATTACCTGGAGCTTGAATATGATCTCTCAAGGGTGATGTTCATTGCCACTGCCAATACGACAGCAACCATTCACCCTGCCCTGCTCGACCGTATGGAAGTCATAGACGTATCAGGGTACATCATCGAGGAAAAAATCGAGATAGCCAGGCGACATCTTATACCCAAACAGCTTGAAAATCATGGCCTCAATAAATCCCAGCTTTCTTTCCCGAAAAAGGTGATCGAGTACATGAGTGAATATTATACCCGGGAATCGGGGGTCAGGCAGCTTGATAAACTCATTGCCAAAGTGATCCGCGGGGTGGCTAAAAAGATCGCATTTGATGAAAATCCCGACAGGATACTGACTATAAGCGAACTTAAGAACCTTACCGGATTGCCAAAATTCCTTAAGGATAAAACCATCAGCAATGAATATGCAGGGGTAGTCACGGGTCTTGCCTGGACTGCTGTCGGGGGTGAGATACTCTTTGTTGAAACCAGCCTGAGCAAGGGAGACGGGAAACTTACCCTTACGGGAAACCTGGGAGAGGTGATGAAGGAATCGGCCATCATCGCCCTTGAGTACCTGAAATCTCACAGCGACCTGCTCGGACTGGATCCGGAAGTCTTCAGAAAATGGAATATCCACGTGCATGTCCCCGAAGGCGCCATACCCAAGGACGGGCCATCCGCCGGCATAACCATGGTTACCTCCATTGCCTCGGCATTCACCCAGCGGAAAGTCAGGAAGAACATCGCCATGACCGGCGAGATCACCCTCCGGGGAAAAGTATTGCCGGTGGGGGGCATCAAGGAAAAGATTTTGGCAGCCAAGCGGGCCGGTGTCAGGGATATCCTTATCTCGAAAGAAAATCAGAAAGACATAGAAGAGATAAAAGACATCTATGTCAGGGGACTGGAGTTCCGGTATGTGAACAACATCATGGATGTTATCGATCAATCCCTGCTGAAACAGAAAGTGGATAAGGCAATGAAGATCACCTGATCACGAACTTCCCCGTATAAAAGTTTTCCCCTTTTAATTCAAAGATATAATACCCGGGACCCAGGTTTTCCCTTCGCAGAAAGATCTCTCCATCCCGGATACCCTGCATTTCCCTGACCAGGCGGCCGCTCAGATTGTAGACGTTGAGCCGGTATTCTGTATTATGCGGGTTGGGAAACTCGATCCGGGTGACTTCTGTAAATGGATTCGGAAAGGCTCTTAATTCCTGCGCAGAATGCACAGCCGCAAGAAAACTGAACAGCAACTTATTATCATCCATGTTGGAAAGCGCATGGTGATAGGGCCCTGTACCGGCCTTGATATTCTCCGTGGGAGCGCAGGCCTTGGGCAGTGGTATGGCCAGGCGGTAATAAACCGTATCAAATCTATCGATATCCGTCCATGAATTGAAAGAACTGGATATCGTTTTCACACTGTCCATATTATCCGGACTCGATCCCCTGTAAATAATGTACGACGGAAAACTTAGTCCCCCGTAATGATTCCACTGAAGGTTTACCTCCCCGGGCTGAGCCCCCTTGTTTACCGAAAGATGCAGCGTTTCATGGAAAAAACTCTTTCCCGATTCATTACCGCATGTATCCACAGTTGATATCTTGTATTTTACGGATTGCTCACGCGGGTCCGCATCGGGATCCTCGAAAACACTCAATGTCCCCACCGCTACATTGCCGATCAGCTCGAAGGAATCCTTCACGGCCATTTCACGGTAAATATTATAGGAGGCCGTTCCTACTTCCGGGGTCTTTTCCCAGATAATGATGTTCCGCTGGGAAGTATCAACGCTCACCGCGCAAACTTCTTCCTCCTCGAAAACCTTTTGGACGTTTACCCTGATGGTATCGTAGTAATAGCAGAGGTCATCCCCCTCCACGGCCACATCCACGGTAGCGGAATCATGCAGTATATATGTATCAGAATTGGTTCCGTCCGGCCAGACATAACTGGTCATGTCATCCTCGGCCGAGAGGGTCAGACTGTCACCGTAACAGAATACCAGGCTGGGCTTGTCAGCCGTGATCACGGCGATTTGCTGCACAGTGGGACGGTATAAATAACCTGTGCCACTATGTCCTTCTGATCCTGTTAAAAATGTATAACCAAACCATAATTGAGCCTCCGTGTCAAACTCGATAGGGTAGGACAATTGTGCGGGCACCCCGCTGTTATTATTCGAGAAACGCACAAAACGGCTGACCGAGCGAATAAGTAATCCCTGTCCGGAGGAAGCCCATATCTTCCCTGCGGGTCCCACGGCT
>JAUVKJ010000328.1 GCA_030592145.1 Bacteroides sp. | reverse complement strand
TCCTCGGCCCTTCCGGTGAAATCCTGGAAGACCGCGTAGCTGGAATTGATCCCCGTACCGGCCAGGAAATTCCGCCTTACACTGGTACCGGATCCTTTGGGGGCAACCAGGATCACATCCACGTTATCCGGGGGAATTACGCTTGTCTGTTCCTTATAGGTAATGGAAAAACCGTGGGAAAAATACAGTGCATCACCTTCCTTCAAACAGGGCTTGAGTTTTGGCCAGACAGCACTCTGGGCGGCATCTGAAATCAGGTACTGGATCACGGTAGCTTTTTCTGCTGCTTCCTCGATAGGGAAGAGGGTCTCGCCCGGCACGAATCCATCTTTTACTGCCTTATCCCAGTCTTCTTTGAACCTGGGCTCCTGTCCTATAATTACAGATATACCATTATCTTTGAGGTTCAGCGCCTGTGCAGGCCCCTGCACTCCATATCCGATAATCGCGATTAGTTCATTTTTAAGCACTTCCTGTGCTTTCGAAAGTGGGAATTCTTCCCTGGTCACGACGTTTTCTTCAACGCCTCCAAAATTTAGTTTTGCCATTTCATTTGATTTAAACTTTGTCTGTATTTAGTATTGATTTGTCCGGTTTATACTTCTTTTACCATTAATTTTTCCGTATCAAGTTTCCTGAGATATTCCGAGAGCCTTTCTCTCCTGGCCCTGGTGATGGCCACACGTCCCGAGCGGGTGAATTGCATAACCTTGAATTTTTTCATGTCATCAAACAGCTGCTGGGTTTCATTCTTATGCCCGGTTTTCTCAATGGCGGTATAATCGGGGGTTATTTCCAGTATTCTTGCATTGTGTTTCCGCACAAGGTTTTCAATTTCATTACCCTGAGTCACGGCCTCGGTCGGAACCTTATAAAGTGCAATCTCCTGGTATATGATCTCTTCCTCAATTAAATAGAATGCTTTCAGTACATCCACCACCTTATTGATCTGCTTTACCACCTTCCCGATCAAATCCTGGGTGGTTATTACCACAATGGTGAATTTGAATATCCCCTGAATTGCAGATTCGGATACCGTAAGGCTTTCTATATTCAGATGCCTTCTTGTAAAAATGATCGTGAGCCTGTTCAGCAGGCCGATGCTGTTTTCTGAAAAAGCTATGATCGTGAATTCATTTTCCATAATATATTATTTAAATTTTTGTGTTTATGCAATTATTCCAGCCGGATATCTGATACCGAAGCTCCTGCAGTAACCATCGGGAACACATTGTCCTCTTTTTCCACAACAACTTCCAGCAGGTACGGGCCGTCATGGCTGAACATCTTTTCGATGGAAGCATCAAGCTTATTCCTGGTTTCCACCTTGCTTCCTTCCAGTCCGAATCCTCTGGCAATGGTAATGAAATCCGGGTTGGTAAGCTCTGTGGATGAATACCTCCTGTCAAAAAACAGTTGTTGCCACTGCCTTACCATTCCCAGGAAACTATTGTTCATCAATACGATCTTAACCCCTGCCTTGTTCTGGGCAATGGTGCCTAGTTCCTGGATGGTCATCTGCAGGCCGCCGTCTCCGACGACCAGAACCACAGTTTTGTCCGGCCTGCCGATTTGCGCGCCGAATGCCGCGGGCAGACCGAATCCCATGGTTCCTAGTCCACCGGAAGTGACCAGGCTGCGGCTGTGTTTGAATTTAAAGTAACGGGAAGCGATCATCTGGTGCTGGCCCACATCGGTGACAAGGATCGCGTCACCATCCATTTTCTCATTGATGATCCGTATAACTTCACCCATCGTCATTCCCTTTTTCTCGGGAAGGATATCGTTCCTGATTACCTTCTCATACTCGTACTGGTAGGCATTCCGGAACTGGTTCAGCCATTCTTCGTGCTTGTTTTCCCTGATCAGGGGGAGGATTGCCTCGAAAATTTCACCGATGTCAGCAATGACGGCCACGTCTGACTTCACATTCTTATCCACTTCGGCCGGATCGATCTCAAAATGCACCACTTTGGCATTTGTACCATAGCTGGCAATATTCCCGGTAACACGGTCATCAAACCGCATCCCGAGTGCGATAAGCAGGTCGCATTCATTGGTTTTGATATTGGGACCGTAATTGCCGTGCATGCCAAGCATACCCACGTTCAGGGGATGATCCGTAGGGATGGCAGAGGCTCCAAGGAGGGTCCAGGCAGCAGGGATCCCCGCCTTTTCAATGAAAGCCAGTAATTCTTTTTCCGCACCGGACAGGATCACTCCCTGTCCGACAAGAGCCATTGGTTTTTTTGCATTGTTGATCAGTTCGGCAGCTTTTTCAACATATTCCATTTGCACTGTCGGCCTGGGCACGTAAGATCTTACATCCCTGCATTTTTCATAGGAGAAGTCAAATTCCGAGAACTGGGCATCCTTGGTGATGTCGATCATGACGGGACCTGGCCTGCCTGTGGTTGCAATGAAAAATGCCCTGGCCATCATTTCCGGGATATCCTCTGCCCTGTCGATCTGGATGTTCCACTTCGTCAGGGGCATTGAGAAACCCATTACATCGGTTTCCTGGAATGCATCGGTTCCGAGCAGGGGAGAGTGGACCTGTCCGCTGATGCAGATGAGCGGCGTGGAATCAAGCATGGCATCTGCAAGTCCCGTGGTCAGGTTGGTTGCACCCGGACCCGAGGTTACCATGCAAACACCCACCTTCCCGCTGACGCGGGCATATCCCTGGGCTGCATGGATTGCTCCCTGTTCATGTCTTGTCAGGATATGTTTGATCTTATCCTGGTAATCATA
>JAUVKJ010000173.1 GCA_030592145.1 Bacteroides sp. | reverse complement strand
GGAGTTCCGGGGGCAACCCGTTTTCCCATATAATAGACTCCAAGGTCAACCAGGATCTTATTATGCAGGCTGTATTGCTCATCGAGGGAGATCGCCAGGCTGGGCCTGTGCCAGGGTTTTTCCAGGGCATCCATTTTGTAATGGTCATAGGTGACCCGGAGGAGCATCCGGAGCCGGTCTGACTGCTTGTGCTGCACCTCTCCGCGGATCTGTATCCATTCAATATTGTCATAGGCGACGATGAATGTATTGCCCGGAATATCTATGGTATCGTTGACGAAGAAGGGCATTTGGTCCACCAGGGAATAACTGGCGCTAAGATCGTAGGATATCTCCCTGCTGAAGCTGCCCTTAAGTCCCACATATCCCCTTATTTTATGATTGGTATTCTCAACTTTCAGTCCCGGGGCAATATACCGGTTCTCTTCTGCAATTGAACGGAAATTGTTGACCTGCAGGCGGCCATCTACCCCGAAATACGGTATGAGTATGCCTTCAACCATGTTGATCTGCAGCAGGGCTTCGGGATAAAAATGCGGTTTGACCTTGTCTCCGTGAACATCGAAAGCCAGTCCGATGCCCAGCCTGTAGGTATATTCCCGTGTCGTTTTTCCCAGCCATGGATTCAGACGGATGATTACATTATTGGCCGAATCGATGGATTCCCCTGTATAATACCAGGCTCCTCCCAATCCGAGGCCGAAGGTACGCCCGGTGCGGAAGCGCTGGTTCAGGTCTGCACTGAGTTCCGCCGCATGCTCAAAATTCCCGTAGTGGTCATAGGTATAGAAATAATCCAGGGTACCTGCGTAGTTCAAGTGCAGGGAATCCTTATGGGTGGATCCCATCTTCAGCCTGCCGTCAAGTTTCAGGTACGTCTGGCGGATATCGTCTTTCTGAAGCACGGTATCAAGCGAAGGGTGGTACCCGTAGAAATTCCCCCCGTCATATGCTCCCCTGAATTTCCCGGAGAGATAGGATTTCCGGAAGATCTTCTTGCCATATATACTCCCTGAATTCTCAAAATAACCGGGATTAACCTTTTCATCGTTGTCAAGTTTCAGCTTCCCGTTTATGGAATAATGCTTCAGGGCTATGCCCCATTGTGTGTCTTTATCGCGCAGGGAGTTTATGTTGAGTTCTCCCATGGGGGCGAGATAATTTCCAAATCCCAGTATCAGGTGGGACTTATACAGCTTTGTCAGCGGCGATCCGACCAGCCTTGCAGCTTTGATCGGCCGGACCTGGAACAGGGTTTCGAATTTCCTTGGCTGTATGCTGTAATCAAAGCTCGGGCGTATGCTGATGGAATCGCTGACCCTTGGCAGCACATTGATCTTAAAGGCATCCGAAAGGCTGGGCTGGTACGGTTTCACCACCACGATCTCCTTGTCGATCTCCTTCTGGGCATGGACCGCCAGGGGAAATCCCGCAAAACCCGCAACCGCCAGGCATAATATGTATTTAACGATCTCTCTCATACGTCTTGGTTTCTATCTCGATCTCTAGTTCCTCCTCAGGTTCCTCCCCCTCCTGTGCTTCCTGGCTCTTCAGTATTTCCGCCTTTTTCCTCCGGGCCAGGTCCAGTATCCCGTCGTGTGTCTCCTCGTAATAATCGATAATGCTCTGCAGGGTCTCCAATGCCTGGAACCCGTCGTCCTTTACCAGATAAATATCCGACAGCATGAGGAATGATTTCGCCATCCAGTACTGGTGAGGAGTATTGAGGTCAATGAATTCGAAGATAACATTCTCAGCCTCCTGGTACTCCTTTCGTATATACAGTATTTCCGCCACCCTGTACTTGGATTCTGCACCCTCCACGCTGCTTACCTCCACGGCCACCTTCCTGTATTCATCGAGTGCCAGGGCAAACCGGTCCTGTGCATAGAAGGATTTGGCAATGTCATACCTGGCCTCCCGGATCAACTCGCCGGATATCTTGTCATCCCTAAGTACAGACCTTGCCGCATCGATAGCATCCCCGTATTCTTCCAGCAGGTAGTAGCAGCGCATCTTCCCTATCTTCGCCTCGGTCACATTGCTCTTCACCTCTGCGATATCCTCGAGCATGAGGAAATTCTCAAGGGCGGCCGGGTAGTTCCCGTAGTCGTAATTGATCCGCGATGCCGTCAGCAGGGCGGGCTCTGTGAAGATATTCCGGGGCTTACCGATGATGTATTCCAGGGAAGCCAGGGCTTCCATATGTTTTTCCTTCTTCAGCTGGCATTCGGCCTTGTAAAAGTGTGCATTAACCAGGTAGGCTCCCGATTTAAAGTCATTTATATAGGCTTTAAACGCCGGCGCCGCTTCTTCACAGTTCCCGTCCAGGTATATGTTCTCAGCAGCCAGGTAGGAAAGTGAATCCTGTTCGTTCCCGGAAATGTCCACATCTTTGCCAAGGCTCTGAACATATGCGAAGTATTCATTTACCTGGTTGTTTTCAATATAAACGTTCTTGATCCCCAGCAGGGCATTATTGGCCTCCGGGCTGCCCGGGAATTCCTTGACCACACGCTTGTAACGGGCGAGGGATTGCTCCTCCTGGTTAAGATTATAATAGATCAGTCCCAGTTGAATCAGCGCCTTCGCCACATAGGAGCTTTTCGGATGTTCATCCAGTATCTTCCGGTAGGTGGGTATGGCACGGTTGGGTTGTTGAGTTATAAAATAACTTCTGCCGGTCTCATACAAAGCATCGGGGATATAATTTGAGGTCTTGTACCCGTCAAGTATCTGTCCGAGTATATCGATCTTCTCCGGGTACCTCTTCAGCACACCCAGTGATATTCCCTTCTGGAACAGGGCATAGTCCACATCCGTCGAACCGGCAGCGATAGCCCTGTCATAGTACTCGATTGCCTGCCGGTAGCGGGCATCAATGAAATACATATCGCCGATCCTGTTGTACGCATCCCCCCGTATCTTATTATTTCTTCCCCTGTTCAGGGTTTCGAACCGCTTGAACCATGTCAGGGCTTCCCTGTAGTTGCCCTTCTTGAACCCGGAATAGCCCATATTGTAATGGCAAATGGCATACTCCTGCAGCTCCACGGCACCATCGGTCTGCAAAAAATCCTGGTAATGCCTGATCGCCTGGTCATAATCTTTCAGCCGGTACTCTGATTCCCCCTTCCAGTAATAACAGAGGGCCTTGAGTGAACGGTCATACTGCCCGTATTTAAGGGAGGCATCGAACTTATTGACGGCCTCCATGAAGGAAAGGTCATTGAAAAGTTCGAGTCCCCTGAAAAACGCCACCCTCTGGTAGGATCTTTCAATTTCCGGGGTCTTTCTACGGATCTTCTCCAGGGCCGCGAGGGCAGAGCGGTAGTTACGGGTGCTCATAAAGGCCAGCACCAGGTAATTATAGGCCTCATCGGTACGGTCGGAAGCAGGATACAGGGAAATGTAGCGGGCGAATCCCCGTACTGCCTCATTGAAGGGAGTAATGGACAACTCGTAGGTAACGACGGCATAATTGAACAGGGCATCCTCCTTTATGTCCTGATCAAAATCCATCCTCGAAGCCGCCGAAAAAGAAAGCCGGGCCTGGTATTTATCCCCGAGCCTGACAAAGCAATCAGCCAGGTGGTAAGATGCACTCTGGCTAAGTTCATTTTTTCCGTGTGAAACGGCTTTAAAATAGTTCTTTGCCTTCTTATAATCCCCTGTCATATAATAAGCAAAGCCCATCATGTACTTATCCTCCGGCTGTGTATAATTAACCCTGTCGTGGTATTGTCCCAGGTATTTCACCGCCTCAGGATACATTTCCCGGTTGAAACAGGCTTCGCCCAGGATCCTGACCATCTCCGCATAACGCTTTTCGGTCACCGATTCCAGGAGTCCGGGGGCATACCGGATAACCTCGTCCCATTTCTTCTGCAGGTAGTAGATCTGGGTTATATAATAGGGGGTTATGGGGGAAAAAGTCTCATCGTCGCTGAGCGATAAAAATCCCTTAAGGGCGGTCTCGTAGTTCTTCTGCTCGTAATGAATGTGGGAATAGTAATAGGTGGCCGGGACCGCGTACCTGTCCTCCGAATCGAGGATTTCATAGAAAGCCACCCGGGCTTCCTCGTATTCCTTCCGCCGGAAATGGCTGTATCCCTTCTTGAAGTGGTATTCCGCCTGGTCTTCCTCACTCAGGTCCAGGTGCTCAACCTGCTCCATCCATCTCAGAGAATTCCCGTACTGCCTGTCCCGGTAAGCCAGTTTGCCCAGTGCAAAAAGGGCTTCGTTGCGCATATAACTCCCGGGATGGTTCTTGATGAAGCTATAGAGGAGGTACTGGGCATCGTTCTGGTAAAGTTCAACCGCACACAGGGCATGCAGGTATAGTGCCTCTTCGGTCCACGGGACCTGGATCTTCTCCTTCCCGCTGAAACAGGCCTCTAAGCGTTCCATAGCCGCCCCGTATTTTTCCCTGTCATACAATTCCTTCCCCCGGATAAAATCCCGGTCCGGATGTGTCAGGGAAAGGGTCTTCTGGGCATAGGAGCGCGGGAAGGGAACTATCCAGGTAAAGATCAGTACAAGAGTGATTATCCTCAGAATATTCTTAAACATCAGTATCCGGGTCCGTGTAAATAAATGTCTTCTACAGCATTCTAACGGGATTAAAAGTACTTTATTTTCCAGTCGATTTTTAAGGCCGGATTTGGGAACAACTAACATATTTATTAACATTTCCATTTTTATCTTAATTTTGCCGAATGCCTCTCGATACCATCATTCGTTTCGAAAATGCCACCATCTTCATCCAGGACCACCTGGTGCTGAGTGA
>JAUVKJ010000046.1 GCA_030592145.1 Bacteroides sp. | reverse complement strand
TCATACCTGGAGCGGTATTTATTGCCTTTTTGTACAGTCAGCGTACAGAGATAGTGATCCGGCTGGAACAGAACCGGCAGGTATCATCGGAGGACCTGATGGAGCATATGAAATCAATATCCAACGTTGCTACCGATGCTTCCAATATGGAAAGACTGAACAGGTGGAGTTGTGCATGGAGGATGTTTAAGGAAAAACCGGTTTTCGGATGGGGACCCGGAACTTATATGTTCAAATATGCTCCGTTCCAGCTGGAAAGGAAAAAAACAGAGATCAGTACCAATGCTGCTACTCTCGGGAATGCACACAGTGAATACATAGGTCCGCTTGCAGAATCAGGCTTCCTTGGCACGATTTCCTTCCTGGCCATTGTGATTGCAACCATATTAACCGGCCTGAAAAACTGGTTTACGATACGAGACCGGCGGACAAGGATCCTGTCTCTGTCTTTGATGCTGGGCCTGATAACCTATTACCTTCATGGACTTATGAATAATTTTCTTGATACCGATAAAGCCTCGGTTCTTTTCTGGGGATTTACATCCGCTCTTGTAGCCATCGATGTTTACCACAGGGATCCGGAGCCGGAGACCCCAAATAATGCTCGTGAATGATTTGTTGTTTGACGCCGGACCAGGAATCGAAGGTGTAGAGTGAGGCGGACGAATGATTAAAAATTTAGCCTGGAAGTGCGCTGGATTCAGGGCTGGTTAATTGGGGGTGAAATCTATTCCCAGGATGGTGATGTCGTCAAAGATGGCCTGGTTCCCACTAAGGATACCCTGACCCTCAATGATCTCCTGTATGTTTGCCTGTATAGACCTGTGATTTGAAAGGTGCTTTTCAAGAGTTTCGGTTCCAAATTCCACGCCCTCTTCATCTACAAGTTCCACCAGTCCGTCTGTATAACACAATAATTTAGTGGGTTCCCTAATGGTGCAGAGGCCCTTTTCAATCGTGGGGATATCATCGAGCATTCCCATGCCTACACAACCTTCCCTCAGCATGCTCAGCTTTTTCTTCTTCTTCTCATAGAGAATGGGGGGATTATGACCCGCATTTATATACTGCAGTTCCTTTTTGCTGACAATATACTTGCCAATGAAGAGGGTTAGGAATTTTTCACCCTTTGCACTTGCCATGACCCGCTCGTTCAATTTTATAACCAGTTGCTCGAGGGTGATCTCATCGGTGAATAGGGCCCTTAAGTTGGCTTGAAAGTTTGACATAAGGATGGCTGCAGAAATGCCCTTGCCGGAAACATCGGCAATGCAGAAGCCGAATTCATCATCGTTCAGGGCAATACAGTCATAATAATCTCCCCCGACGGAAAAATGCGGATGGTAGAAGGCGTTGAAATGAATATTGGTGTTCTGGGGAAGGGTTGAGTTTTCCGGGATCAGCATGTTCTGCATTCGTGAGGCAAGTTCCATTTCTTTCTTGATAGCCTCCTGGCGAAGACTATCATTGAAGAGGCGGATGTTTTCGATGGCCACGATGATGATATTCGATATGGTCTCGATGAAATGGAGGTGTTTTATTGTGGGACTAACACCTTCGGCTTCTTCGTCAATATCTCCGATCAGTACATATGCCAGGGGAGTGTCCTGGGTGATTACAGGGATAATGATATCGAAGTTTTTTAATTTTTCATTCGGTGAAGTGGTTATAAAACTGATTTCTTTAATATGCAATAAGTCTTTTTCAACATCAATGGTTGCCACATCATCTTTGTCCATCCCGGTGGTAAGGATGGTATCCCATTTTTCGTTCAATTTTAAAAGGGCGAGTCTTCCGATGTTGAGCTCATCTTTGAGGATGGTCTCATACCGCTTCAGCAGATGTGAAACAGAGAGATTATCATTGATGGCCTGGGTGATCTCAAGCAGGGCATTCAGCTTGAAGGAATAAAGTTTTAACCGTTTAAAAGATGCTTTTTCCGACATAATGTTACAAAATTATCCTGTTACTTAGTCCTTCACCCGTTCAACATATTCTTTGGTACGGGTATCGACCTTGATCTTTTCTCCTTCGTTGACGAAAATCGGAACATTGATAGTCATTCCGGTTTCAATGGTTGCGGGTTTTGTGGCCGTACTTGAAGATGTATCCCCTTTAACACCTGGCTCGGCATATGTTACTTTCATGACAACGAAAGGTGGAAGATCGCAGGAGAGAGGCGTTTCCGTGTCCGCGTGATATACGATCTCAACCTCCTGTCCCTCCTTAAGAAACTCCTGACCTTCAATCATAGCGGGCTCCAGTGAGATCTGTTCATAGGTTTCAAGATGCATGAAATGAAAGCCAATGTCATCATGGTACAGGAACTGGTACGGCCTTCGTTCAATCCTGGCAACCGAAATTTTAACCCCGGCATTGAAGGTATTCTCTATTACTTTGCCTGAGGTCAGGCTTTTGAGTTTTGTACGGACAAAAGCGGGTCCTTTGCCTGGTTTTACATGCTGAAACTGAACGATGGTATAAAGGTCATTGTTGTATTCAATGCAAAGACCATTTCTGAAATCTGTGGTCGAAGCCATAATGCGGAGATTTGATTGTGCTGCATAAAGATAGTAAAACACTCAATATTTCAGTCCTTCCCACTCAATCAGGTCACATTTGATTGAGCCGACGATAAGATCAAATCTGCCGCGAATGGGGATACAGTTCCCGTCGTCTGAGAGCCAGATGATCATATCGTCCTCCTTCCTGAAGATCCTGCCGGGTTCAACAAATGGCACCAGCTTGATGCAGTTAAAGGTGCCGCCCCTGGTCTTAATGGTCTCTCTTCCACGGAACCGCATATCGAAAGGAAACAACTCATCATCGAAAAAAGTATTGATATATACAATATCATCGTACTTCATTGTATCGTAATTGATGGTCCTGACATAGTAGAAGACAGACACCATGTCCCTGATATTCCCCGGGATCTCGTGATCGCCGGATTCAGAACTAACCGCTTTGAGGCTGTCATGGTAATATTCAACGATGTTAAATTTCCTGTAATTCCCTTCCCTGATGTCACGGATTGATTTAATGGGTAAAAGGGTTTCCGGATCGAAATAGCCAGCATACATATCGCGGATCTTGTACAGCTTGTTTGCCAGTCCCGTTGACCTTGCAACAGCCTCCGCATAATAAGCCTGCCTGCCACGAATGGTATCAAGCTTGAGGAAGGCATCGACCCTGCCCGCGTTCAGTGGACCGTAGTAAACCTGGAAGACCATTTTTTCGCCTGGCATAAAATTGTTTTTTTCAAGCCCCGGGCCCGGAAGGTTCTGCGCTCCTGACCCGAAGGTGCAGAATAAAAGGATGCTTGCAAGGGGTAATATGAATCTCATGATCACTGGCGTTCTTCTGGGATGATCTTGTTCTTCGGAATTGTGGCAATAAAATCTTTCAGGTAAAAAGGTTCAAAATATGCAAGGTCTTCAAACTTCTTCTGATGGAAGGAATCTTCGGAAAGGGGCACCATATATTCAGCAGATGTCTCGATGCCTTCAACAAAAAAGGCATTTGGATGGGTAATCATCTCCCTGCATTTCTCTGCCCCGTTCCCGAAAAAAACGATAGCCCGGTTTTCTATTATTTCAAGGAAACTTTTATCGTCTATGATCCGTGCAGACACATCTTCAATAATCTTTCCGCCGGGAGTATACAGGGCAGTATACACCTCCATCCTCCGTGCGTCGATCATGGGACACAGAAGAATTGATTCCTTCTTCTTCAGTAACCTGCTAATCTCAGGATTCTGAAGGGCTCCCGGAATAAGTAAATCCAGTGTCCCGATGCCGATCAATGGAATGTTGCTTCCATATGCCAGTCCCTTTGCCGTTGATACACCGATGCGCAGACCGGTATATGATCCGGGCCCCATACTCACTGCCACGGCATCCAGTCCGGATGCATCAATGCCATTTTCCTTCAGTAGGTCCCTGATGAATATGGAAAGCTGGCTGGCATGAGATTTTTCTTCATGGCTTTCTCTTGTGCCCAGCAATGCACCCTCCGAGGCCAGGGCCACAGAGCAGATCTGTGTGGATGTATCGAGATTGAGTATCAGTGGCATAATACTTCACCGGAAGGCGATTAATTCTTCTTCTTCTTCTTTTTTTTCTTGTCATTATTGAAAAGGTCTTCCATTTTAACTACTTCAACAGGGATATCCTGTTTCAGTTTCTTGGAAATTGCATTGTAAGGTGCTACAATGATCTCATCTTCATCTTCCAGGCCTTCCAGGATCTGGATGTAATTATTATCCTGAATACCGGTTTTCACTTTTTTTACTTCAGCCTTATCCTCATTGACTAAGAAAACAACTTCACTTATTTCATCCGATGAGCTATCCTCATTTTTTGACACATACTCCCCGCCGGTGGTGTCAGCAAGGATTGAATCCGACCTGGTGGTTACGGCCTGGATAGGGATGGTAAGAATGTCCGATAAGGTCTTGGTTTGAATATCAACCGTGGCAGACATCCCCGGGCGGAACGGATTCTGGTAACCCTGGTCGAAAAGGATTTGATAGGAATCGCGCAGCAATAAAACCTTGACCTCAAAATTGGTCACCTGGTCTGTTGTAAGGCCGGTGGTTTTAGCTGAATTTGCAATTTCAGTCACCACTCCCTTGAACTTCTCGCCAAGAAAGGCATCGACCTCGATCAGCGCGGTATCATGCATATTCACCCTGACAATGTCGTTTTCATTTACCTCAACCTTTACCTCCATCCGGTTCAGGTTCGCGATCCTCATCATCTCTGTTCCCGTCATCATCTGCGCTCCGATCACGCGTTCACCCTTTTCAACCAGCAACATGGAGACGGTACCTGTCATGGGAGCATATATAGATGTCTTGGTCAGGTTCTCCTCGGCTTCTGACAGGGCTGCTTCTGCGCTCTTGACGGAATACCTGGCTGCATCCAGTTCTGCTTCGGACACATGGTAGGCAGACAGGGCAGTTTCATACACTGACTGGGAAATGGCTTTCTCCTCCCACAGCTTTTTATTCCGGTTATAGTCAAGTTCTTTTTGGATAAACTGTGCTTTCGCCTGGGCAAGCCTTGCTTTCGAAGAATTAAGGGAGGCAAGGGTCCGGTCACGCGCAGATATGTAAACCTCCGGCTTGATCCGGGCCAGCAACTGGCCTTTCTGTACCATATCCCCTTCGTTTACGTGTAATTCCACGATCTCTCCGGAAACATCGGCACTGATCTTCACTTCGGTTTCAGGCTGTACTTTCCCGTTGGCAGTAATGGTTTCAGTAATGTTTCTGCGTTCTACTTTCTCAACGGCTACCCTGACGACTTCTTCTTTGCCAAACCAGCCGGCTTTTTTGCCAACCACGGCAAGAATGATCAATATTACCGTAACAAGAAGGAGATAACGCAATAATTTACTGGTTTTCATTTCTACTCTAATATTAAATGATTTCTGTTCAATGGTCTGATCTTATAATGTGATGGGTATGCCCCTGTAAAAGTCAAGGATCTTCATTTTGAAGATGTAATCGTATTTGGACTGCAGCAGGTCTGATTGCGTTGCAGTCAGCCGGTTTTTCTCCGTGTTGTATTCGACCGTGTTGACCAGGCCGACCTCAAACTTTTGTTCGGTATATTTGAAGGATTCTTCCATGGATATAAGTGCCTCTTCGGTGGCCAGGTGTTTTTTTCGTGCAGCTACTGCATCTGCATAAGCCTGCTGGATGTTCTTGTAGAGGTCCATCCTTGTGGTTTCAAGCGAGAGTTCATTGCTCAGGACACCGAGTCTTGCATTGCTGATGTTTGTATTTACCATCCAGCGGTTGAAAATGGGAATGTTGAGACCCATTGAAACCGAAGCACTACGGTTTCCATCCACCTGGTCCCAGAAAGGAACGTCTTCAAGTTCCAGCGTTTCAGTATTCAGCCGCTGCCTGGCATCTGAATAACCCGTAAACCATTGTCCGTTGAGAAACAGACTCGGACTTCTCCCTCCCTGTGCAATGCTAAGCCCTTCATAGGCACTCTGGAGCTTGTATTCTGCACTCTGGATCTGTGGAAGTATATTCAGGGCATCTCGATAGACCATTCCAACGGTAAGCATAATGGGATCCCTGGCAACATCTCCAAATTCGGGGATTTCTATTTCAAAATCACCAACGGAATCAAGATCCAGGTATTGAGTGAGGGTAAGGTAGGAAATGTCAAGATGATTCCGGGAGTTGATCACATTGAGTTCTTCGGAAGCAGCCTGTGCCTGGATCTCGAGCAGGGAACCACGGGCCAGGCTTCCGGCCTCGACAAGTTTATCTGTCCGTTCAACTTGCTGAAGGGTCAGCTCATGCTGGTTGATAGCCACCTGGAGCAATTCCCTGTTGAAAAGGATCTGCAGGTAGGCAGATGCAAGCAGCAGGGAAATGTCGTTCTTAAGTTTTTCAAGATCCTGGAGACCGGCAAGAAGATTGAATTCATTCTGCTGTATGGTATTCATCTGCTGTAATCCGTTGAACAGGGTAACGGAAGATGTAAGGTTTAAATTGCTTGTCATGATTGTCTGGTTCTCTTTAAATCGGTAGGTGGTTGGATCCAGGGCACGGCCGAAAGAAAATCCATGGCTGGCACCGGCATTCAGGTTGGGAGCAAGAGAAACCTTTGACTGGTTCAGTATATTCTCATTGTATTGTGTTGTGAGAACCTGCTGTTTTATAGAGATGTTATTATCGAATGCATACACGATGCAATCCTCCAGTGTCCAGACAATCTGTGCTCTGGATCCGGTAAAAAACATCATGAAAAGTATAGGGAACAAAAAGATTAATTTCTTACTTTGCTTCATGTTTGACATGATTTTAAAGGAACATCATTTAAAGGGTTACATTTAAGTAATTAACACTGTAGCAGTAATAAGCTCCGAATAAGAAACGTAAATATAATTATTTAAGCACATAAAACAGGGGATTATACATGCCTTTCTCAGAGAAAACCATCGAGCATAAGGATTTTGGCAAAATTACCATAGTAAAAAGCACAAGGGCAGGCAGGATCAGCATCTCCATGAAGCCTTTTGAACCACTGAAACTCACCCTTCCCGTATTTATCAGTTACAAACGGGCTGAGGAGTTTCTACGGGAGAAGGAAAAATGGATCCATAGAAATCTTGAAAAAATCCGGAAACTGGAAGGCCAGTATACTATATTCAAAGAGGAAACAGATTTCAGGACCAATGATCATGTACTTGTGTTTTCAAGGCACAGGGATGTCAGTCCCAGGGTATGCCTGAAGGAAAAAAAAATCATGGTTCAACTACCCGAACAAACCGATGTGGAGGACCCGCGCATCCAGGAAATGATCCGGTGGGGGATACAGGCTGCATGGAGAAAGGAAGCCAACAGGCACCTTCCCGAAAGGCTCCGGAAATTGTCAAGAAATCATCACCTCTCATTTAACAAGGTGATCATTAAGAATAATAAAACCCGCTGGGGTTCATGTTCACATAAGAACAATATCAACCTGAGCCTTCACCTGATGAGAATTCCGGACTATCTGATCGATTATATATTGCTGCATGAGCTGGTTCACACGGTTCATAAGAACCACAGTAATAAATTCTGGAAAGACCTTGAGAAAATCTCTCCGGATGCGAGATCGACCGACAGGGAACTGAAAGAATACAGGATCGATATTTATTAAGCGGAGTGAGGATTAATTGCCATGTATGTTTCTTTCAAGTATCCTGTCCAGGCTGCTGATATACTCGAGGGTTTTCTTTTTGCCAAATAATTTGTTGAATTCCAGGATTAAAAAATCCTTTATATCGGTATTCCAGTCCAGGTAGGAAAGCGTAGAGATCCTTCCATCCTCCTGCTTGTCCATGTATCGTTTAACGATATTAACCTTAGAGTGGTAGGCCATATAGGCCTTGATGGAGGCAAGAAGGGACAGGTCAAGATGATTTTCCACGTATTTTAATTCACTGGGGATCACTTCGTATGTGATTTCGTAATAATTACTGAATGGGAAATTCCAGTTTATATAGTGGATGAAAAAGTTCGAGATATTGAAAGTCTTTTTATTATCGTCTTTGTCAACAGAATCAAGGAAAAGGTCATTCAGGTTTTTACGGTAGGCTTCCTTGATGCTGTTATCGAGGATATCGGTGATCTCGGTCACGTGCTTCTCGTATTCAAATGAAAAATGATTCAGGGTGAATAATTTGTTTTCAAAAGGTTTTTGGAGCATAATGATCTTGGTGATGACCGAAACCTCATCCTCCAACAGGGGTGCAACCGGAAAAATTTCATTATCGACAATCCTGTCAAAAAGCTTTTCCGTGAAATAACCCGCCAGTAGCAGTTTGTCAAGTTCAGAATCCTTTCTTGTAAACTGTTCTATTTCGCTGTGATAGAGGGGAAGGTACTGGCTCAGCCTGCTCTTGATCTGGGCCTTTTTTGCATCCACGATCAACTGGATATACAAAGGATAATACTCCTCTTTCCGGTAAATTCTTGGTTTGGCCCGCCTGTTAAGGTAGTGCTTTACGGTAATTTTTTTACTGTGCATATTCCCTTCTTAACTTAGTAAATTTAATAAAAAATTGGAATTCGGAAGCAGATTTGTGAGGGGGATCGGGACCTATTTTTGATCAAGCCTTGTAATGCCTGCGTCTAATGCGTCCTGCAAAGCTTTCCGGTGCTCCTTCATTTCAATTGGTCGCCTTAGCGTTGGAATTTCCCATGCCTGTCCACAGGGACGGTACTGAGGCATAATGTTGACGTAGGTATCCGGGGAAATTTCCCGAAACAGAAATTCCATGATCTTTAGTGTGCCGGCGATTCCCTCCGGCATTACCAGGTGCCTGATGAGCAGACCTTTTTCGGCCACTCCTTCAGAATTGATTCTCAGGTCCCCGACCTGACGGTACATCTCTGAAACGGCCTTTCTGGCAACTTCAGGATAATCCGGGGCAAGACAGGTATCCCTGGCGATGTCCTTATCCCAGAACTTAAAGTCGGGCATGTATATGTCAATGATCCCTTCCAGCCGCTTCAGGGTAGATGCATGATCGTATCCTCCGGAATTGTATATCAGGGGAATATGAAGACCGTCTTCGACAGCAATGATCAGTGCCTGAAGGATCTGTGCAACCACATGGGTAGGGGTGACAAAATTGATGTTATGGCATCCCGTGGCCTGTAGGGTCAGCATCATATCCGCCAGCTCTCTCGGGGGAACAGCCTGTCCGCATCCCTCATGGCTGATATCGAAATTCTGACAGAAATTAACCATCAGGTTACAATGCGTAAAAAAAATGGTTCCCGAACCCCGTACCCCGGAAATGGGAGACTCTTCCCCGAAGTGGGCCATATAGCTTGAAACCAC
>JAUVKJ010000090.1 GCA_030592145.1 Bacteroides sp. | reverse complement strand
GGAATTCTCCAATATCCGTCAGCATCAGAGATACTTGCAAACTGTGATCCGGTTGGGTTATGTAAAGCAATGACCGTGGCTCCTATTAAAGACTCACCGTTATCGTCAAGTACACGTCCATTCATTCCGGATGTGGTCATTCCCTGGCCAAATACCACCGCAGTGATCATGGCCAGTAAAAGCGTCACGATTAATCGATTCAGGTTTTTCATCATAGATCAGGTTTTTAATAATAATGGTTATGATTAGGATTAAATATTAGCGATACAAATGAAGATAAAAGTAGAGAGAGGAATAATGATTTGAGGAAAATTAGCATTAATTTTTCGTTAAGAAATTTTTAAGCAGGTCTGCGGTTTGGCCTTTCCGGCAGACCTTATGTTCAGGGACTACCAAATTATAGATAAATCCAGTATTTTACCGGAAAACGGAGGGAAAAAATATAAACTTTCGAGACTTAACTTTTCAACGTGGAATTAACAATTGCGCGGGTTGCTCCAAGCTTAGAGAATACGTAGTCCCTGGCGGATTTGCCGGAAGTTTTTAACAGCTCCGGATCGTCAAATAAGCGGTTCAGTATATCTTTTAATTCAGCATAATCATGCACAGGGTAACCGGCACCGGCCTGAACAAGCTCCTTAGCTTCGGTGAATTTGTTGAACCGGGGACCAAAAATTACGGGGAGTCCAAAAGTAGCGGCTTCGAGTGTGTTATGGATCCCCTTGCCAAAACCGCCCCCGATATAAGCCAGCTTACCGTACTGGTAGAGGGAAGAAAGAAGACCTATGGTGTCGATGATCAGGACCTCCGCATCCATGCTGTCATTTTCCCCGGACTCCGTGTAGATCAGTGTTTTTTTTGTAAGGCTGTGCTTCAATTTTTGAATATGCGAGACGTGGATCTCATGTGGTACCAGGATCCACTTTACGGGCCTCAGGGATTCATTGATGTACCGGCAGAGTATTTCTTCATCAGCAGGCCAGGTACTACCGGCTATTGCACAGGTTGAATTCATGCAAAATGTCCTGAAGCGCTCATCGGAGGAAACATTCTGTGCGATCTCATAAACCCTGTCAAAGCGGGTATCCCCGATGATTGATGCATGCTTTATCCCGATTGATTCCAGCAATTCAAGGGAGGATTCCTGCTGCAGGAAAAGATGATCAAACTTTCCCAGTATTTTGCGGTACCAGGATCCGTACCATTTAAAGAAGACCTGGTTCTTTCTGAATCTCGCCGAGATCAGGTATACCGGGATTTTGTTGTGGTGCATGCCGGACAGGAAATGATACCAGAATTCGTATTTCACAAAGAAGGCCTGCTCGATTGTCATCAGCTCCAGGAACTTGTTTGCGTTTCGCCGGGTATCAAGGGGCAGGTAGAATATGTGATCGGCTCCCGGATAGTTTTTCCTGATCTCGTACCCGGAGGGAGAGTAGAATGTCAGAAGGATCTTTTTGCCCGGACTTTCCTTTCGGATCTGCTCGATCACCGGCCTTCCCTGTTCGAATTCTCCGAGAGAGGAACAGTGGAACCAGATCAATGGTTCTGCGGGATCCACTTCTTTGGCTATCCTGCGAAGCAGTCCCATTCTACCCCTTATCCACTGCTTTGCCTTCGGATTGATTATTGAGACAATGAGTATAAGAAGATAATAAATCCGTATTCCCAGGTCGTAGATAAGTCTCATAATAACGGGTTTGGTTTCTAAATTTAGTGCTTTTCTGTTCACTCATCACTGTTCACCCTTCACTTTTATTTATCTTTGCCCAAATTTGAGAACATGAGCGAACAAGCGGTCAGGGTACGATTTGCCCCGAGTCCCACAGGTCCCCTCCACATAGGGGGCGTCAGAACAGCCCTGTTCAATTATCTTTTTGCCAGGAAAAACAAGGGTGATTTTATCCTTCGCATTGAGGATACCGACCAGGCCAGGTATGTTCCGGGAGCGGAAGAGTATATTGTCGAGGCACTGAACTGGTGCGGCATCGATTTTAACGAAGGGATAATCTCCGGTGGCCCCCACAGTCCCTACCGGCAATCCGAAAGAAAACAAATTTACCGGGAATACGAGGAGATCCTCACAGGCAAAGGATTGGCCTACCTGGCTTTCGATACACCGGAGGAGTTGGATGCCCTGAGAAAAGAGGCTGAACAGACAAACAGAACCTTCACCTATAATGCACTGAACAGGGAACGGCTTGATAATTCAATTGCCCTTTCAGAGGACGAGGTAAATGAAAAGATCCGTGCCGGTATTCCTTATGTTATACGTTACAGGATGCCGGATGATCACTGGATTGAATTCCATGACATTATAAGGGGAAAAGTAGAGGTGAATACACGTACCCTGGATGACAAGATCCTGATGAAGGCTGACGGTATGCCCACCTATCACCTGGCAAATGTAGTGGATGATCACCTGATGGAGATCAGCCATGTAATCAGGGGAGAGGAATGGCTGCCATCCACCCCGCTTCATGTGTTGCTCTATGAAGGATTTGGATGGAAGGAGAGCATGCCGCAATTTGCCCATATGCCGCTTACCCTGAAGCCGGACGGACAGGGAAAGCTCAGCAAGCGGGACGGGGACCGTCTCGGATTTCCCGTCTTTCCGCTGGAATGGACCCAGCCCGGTACAGGGGAGGTCTCAAGCGGTTATCGCGAAACAGGTTACTTCCCTGAGGCATTTATCAATATCCTGGCCTTGCTGGGATGGAGTCCCGGCACCGAACAGGAGATTTTTACAATGGACGAGCTGATCGAAGCCTTCAGCCTTGAGCGGATCGTTAAGGCTGGCTCCCGGTTTGATCCCGAGAAGGCCAGGTGGTTCAATCACCAGTACCTTATCAGAAAACCGGATGCAGAACTGGCGGTGTGGCTCGGATCAGAACTCGAAAAACGAAAACTCAAATTTGATCCGGAATATACCGCAAAAGTCATTTTCCTGGTCAGGGAAAGAGCATTCCTGCTGCCCGATCTCTGGACCCAATCCTGGTTTTTCTTTTCAAGGCCGGATGCCTACGATGAAAAGGTAGCAAGGAAGGTCTGGAAGGAGGACACCGCTTCTCTCATCAGGGAGGTGCGTGCACTGCTTGCACCACTTGATCCGTTCATCTCATCCGCCATTGAACCTGTCATAAAGGAATTGGTAAGCAGCCGGGAGATAAGCTTTGGGAAGGTCATGAACCCGCTTAGACTGGTCTTTGTGGGGACTAACCTAGGACCCGGACTCATGGATATGATGGAAGTCCTGGGGAAAGAAGAAATCCTCGGACGCATCGATGCAGGCCTGGAAAAGATCCCGGCCATTCTATCCTGATCGTCCGATCCATGCTATCCTGATCATCCGGCTGGCGATTGGATATACCTGAGACATTCGGGCAGATCAGATTTCCCTGATCAGATCAAGGTACTGCTTGTAGGGGATTGCAGGCAGACTCTGTGCCTGGGAAGCCCCGTTTGCCTGGCTGATGATGGAAACCTTCGCGGCCGTTTTCTCATCGGGGGCTTCATAGATATCAAGGAAATCGAATTGGCCTAAAAGGGCATAGTGCGAGATGAATTTTACTTCCGGACAGGTTTTTTTAACCTGGTCGAGCCAGGTCCTGCCCAGTTGTGCCCTTTCTTTCATTTGTTGTGAAAGACCGGGCGAAAGTTTGGTTAACAAAACGTAGATTGGCATAACACTCGTATTTTAATTTAACTTTAATCTGATTCGCCAGGACCAGGCCAGGCAGAAAGTATTATGGCTTGCCCCGGGTATATGTTTATTACTTATTCGTCTTCGATCTCTTCCCCCAGCTCCGAGAGTTTCTCCGAGAGGGTTTCCATGTCTGTGGTGATCTGTTCAGTTATCTCACTCATCATGGTTTTGGAGCAATCCACTGCCTTGATTGATTTCTTTGTGTTGCTGGTAGCAGCTTTCACTTTTGTAACGGGCTTTACCCTGGAAGCGTTTTTCAGAAGATCCTCCCCTTCTGAGGAAAGGCTCTTTACACGGTCGTCCATGACCTTGGTAGACTTCTGCAGTTGCTTCAGGCGGCCGTAATCACCTTTTACATTGCTAACGGTCACATCTCTCCTGCCGCTTGCATAACCATCTATATCGGTCTTGATTTTTGCATAGTTTTCATCCGTCCGCAGGAGTTCCTGGAGCAGGTTAAAGGAAGAATTCTTGAATTCGTCATAGTCCTTTACCCCGCTGTCCTTCGGACGCTGGAGTTTTTTGGCTTCCTCACTGGTAGACTGTGATAAAACCGGGACTGCAATAAACATTAGAAGGGGTACAAGAAACAGCAGGCTGTTAAGGGATCTGAAGGTTTTCATAATCATATTTATTGGTTTACCCTGTAAAGTTACGGCATTATGGCATGCAAAGGCAAGTGTTGTTCTTAGAAAATTGTAAATTTAACAACATGAAAAAATCAATTTTTCCACTGATCCTTTTGCTGTTTTCGCTTACCTCCTGTGAAAAAGAGGTAACGAAAATTGCAGAACGGGGGGATATTATCACCACCAGACAAATAAAAATATATACCCCAAAAGAGATACAGGACCTGCTGGTCATTCGTAAATTTGAGGTGCCATTTACCCTGGAATACAACGTAAAGGCGGTTAAGATCGCCTATATGACACCCCAACCGGACGGCAAACTGGTAAATGCCACCGGGGCGGTGTTTATTCCTGAAACGCAGGGTGAATTTCCGGTCATCTGTTTCCAGCACGGTACGCAAACCCAGAGGCACCTGGTGCCCTCACTGGGAGCCGGGAATTCGGACGCGGGACTGGCAGGGGCAGTGGCTGCTTCGATGGGATATGTTTGTGTGGCGGCAGATTACCTGGGACTGGGAGAATCTTACATCGTACCCCCTTACCTGCTTGCCGAAAACTCAGCAAACACCGTTATCGATATGCTGCGGGCGAGCTTTTCCTACCTGTCCGGGCAGGGAGTGCAGACAAGCAGCAGTTTATACCTGACCGGGTATTCACAGGGAGGCCATATCACCATGGCCACACACCATGAAATTGAAAAGAACTATTCAGACGAGTTCCAGGTTAAAGCAGCAGCACCTCTTGCCGGACCCTACGACCTGCAGGCCACCATAGATACGGTTATGGCCTGGGGTACCTACAAACAGCCAATTCTGATGGCTTACCTGATGAATTCTTACGATCATTATTACGGGTGGGACCGCCTTTCAGAGATTTTCAAAGAACCATATGCGAGTGATATACCGGGCGATTTTGACGGCTCACAGATGATGAATAAAATAAATAATGGGCTTCCCCAGTCCCTCGATTCACTATTCCTGGAAACATTCATTGAGGATTATGAAGCCGGAAATGAGGAAGATATCAGGAACGCCACGTCGGAAAATTCCTTACTCAATTTCGTTCCGTCTGCACCGGTTCGCCTGATACACGGGGATGCAGACATGATCGTTCCCTACTCTAATTCCCTGGCGGCAAAGGAATATTATGAGAAGGGCGGCAAGGCGAATGTCAAACTGATCACGGTCGAAGGCGATCATGAAGGCGCCGCCGAGGCAGCCATGATAGCTGCTATGCTCTGGTTCGAATTGCTCAGAAATAAGTAGAGGTGTCACGTGAATCTTGAGCAGATATTAAGCACTATAAGAGAGGAAGTAAGTCCCCTGACAGGCCAGGGACGTGTGGCAGATTATATCCCTGAACTCTCAAGTCAGGATCCGGGTAAATTCGGGATGGCGATAGAAACCCTTTCGGGGGAAAGCTATTCCGTTGGGGATGCCGGGGATAAATTCACCATTCAAAGCATCTCAAAAGTACTGACTCTGAGCCTTGCCTTTTCACAGCTTGGAGACAAGCTGTGGAACAGGATGGGTGTCGAACCCACCGGCAATCCCTTTAACAGCCTCGTACAGCTGGAATACGAAAAGGGAAAACCAAGGAATCCACTGGTCAATGCCGGAGCCCTGGTTGTGAGTGATATCCTGATATCCCGTACAGCCTATGCCTTAAAGGATTTGCTTCAATTTGTGAATGAATTGGCAGGAGAGGAGATTGTATTCAACCAGGAGGTGGCACGCTCGGAAAAGGAATGGGGATATATAAACAGGGCAATGGTCAATTTTATGAAGGGGCATGATAACATTGAAAATCCGACTGAACAGGTGCTGGATATGTATTATCACCAATGCAGCATTGAGATGAACTGTGTACAGCTGGCCCGGACATTCCTGTACCTGGCCAACCACGGCATAAATCCACGAAACGGGGAAAAGATACTAAGCAGGAGCCAGTCCAAGCGCCTGATGTCGCTGATGCTTACCTGCGGACTCTATGACGAAGCCGGTGAATTTGCATTTCGGGTTGGCCTGCCGGGGAAAAGCGGAGTAGGTGGAGGCATTGTGGCTATAATTCCAGGGAAAATGAGCCTGGCGGTCTGGAGTCCCGGATTAAATGATCATGGAAATTCACTTGCCGGGATCATGGCCCTGGAGCTTTTTACCACCAAGACCGGACTGTCGATTTTTTGATTATTAACCAGGAATAATGTAGTATTTTTAACTGCTATGAGAAATCTACAGTTCTTTATCATGGCTTGCACTCTTGGCATATGCCTCGGCTCCTGCGGCCATGGATCAGAGAAAAATGCCGAAACTCCGGAAAATGAATTCAGGTTGTTAAAGCTTCATTATGAAAACTCTGGTGGAGAAAAGGGCGTGACCCATTTCTATTATAACCGGGAAGGGAGAAATTACATGGCTGTCTGGCACCTGGCTGACAGCTCAAGGAGCTCGTTGAATTATCACTCCTTTGATTCAGCGGGCAGGATGATACAAAAGTCCCGGGAATTCAGTGACGGTATCCGCAGCGTTC
>JAUVKJ010000028.1 GCA_030592145.1 Bacteroides sp. | reverse complement strand
ATATAATGATTTTTCTTCAAAATATCGTGCTACTGCTCATTTACGAGAACTTCCACATACATTGAAATAATAATGTTAGAGTACCACATAAAACATTCACAGGAATTCGTCCTATAATTAATATTATGTTAAGTAGGATTTATAAACAGAAAGAGGGACTGATAACTGTCCCTCCTCCATTATCGAATGTATTCAAAATTATTCGTTCTGTAAATTATCCAGCTTGGTCTGTACCGCATCTCTCTCCTCAGTCATCTGCAACCTGTAATATATGGTTGACAGGGTTGTAAGGCAATCTTTGTCCTCTGGTTTGATCTGGTGAGCTTTTTCAAGGGGTTGTAAGGCCTTTCTCAGTTCTTCATCTGCCAAGGTCTTTGCTTTATTATATTCATCGAGATCTTCAAGCGCATTGGCCTGCTCATACATTTCCACGGCATTATTGAAATGCAGTGCACCAATGTTGAACCATCCATTAAAGAATTCAGGATCCACTTCAAGCGCCTGCCGGTATGATTCCATGGCATTTTCCTTGTTTCCCAATTTTTCAAACAGTGTGCCCTTTGCAAAATAGATGGATGGATTATCACCAGCCTTTTCCTCGGCAATTTCCAGATATCTCATTCCTTCCTCATTGTTGCCTGAGGTAAGATGATAATTGACCAGTTCAAAAATGATAAGAGTTGAATCCGGATATTTGGTATACCCCCGCTCCAGGGCATCCAGAGCCTTGGCTGAATCTTCCAGTGAAATATATTCATTCTTAAGCATATAGTAAGTGTCGTCTCCGCCGTAATCTATTTCAACCGACTTTTCAAAAAATTGTGCGGACTTTTCATGGTTGCCGGCTTTTTTCGCTGCAAGGGCTGCATTATATACGATGACAGAGTCTATCATGCCTTCATAAACATCCGTCTCGCTGACTGCCAATATCAATTCGAATTTTTCGATTGCATTATCATAATCCTCGTGGGTAAAATGCCGGATGGCATCACCCTCAGCCTGTATCTTAAGACGATCCAGGTTTTCCCTGACTTTCTTATCCAGTTTATTTTTTTCATCAAACTTCAACGCCTTAACATAGGCTGCTAGCGCCTCGGGCAGAGGATCCGGGTGGATCACCTGTGTTTCGTTCCAGTCCCGGAGAACCCCGTTTTCATAGATCAGGGTAATGCGGTCATAGACATGCTGCTCGGTCATCTTTCCGCCTTCTTCAAGGGTTTTGACCTCGTTCGGTTCTCTCATATACAGCTTGGCTTCGGTTTTCTCCATACCCAGGCGTAATAACTCAATGTTGACATTGTGGATATCCTGAAAAAGTTCTCCCCTGTCGAACCAGGTACCGGCCTTGAGTTTATCTTTTCCATCAACGATTGCCGCGTTGCTCTTCTTTAGTTTTTTCTCCAGCGTAGTGTAATTCAGAGCCCCAGTGGCTATATCCTGGGTGTAAGCGGAAGAAATGCCGATCGTCAGAAGGGCTGCAATGATAAGTCGTTTCATTTTAGAAGTTATTTGGTTTACGTTTAAAATAAAGTTCAAATTCCTTGCCAAAGACTGAAATGATTTCAAAAATCAAATATAATTGTTTTATCCCGAATCACCATCGTCAGTATTGCCTTCACCGTTCTCATATCCCTGTACCTTGGTTACGGAAGCGATGGAATCGCCCTTCTTAAGGTTGATCAGCTTGACCCCCTGTGTGGCACGTCCCATGACCCTCATATCGGTTACCGGCATGCGGATGGCAATCCCGGATTTATTGATGATCATAAGGTCATCAATATCCGTAACTTCCTTAATAGCAATGAGTTGCCCGGTTTTTTCCGTGATATTTATGGTTTTTACACCCTTACCTCCCCGGTTGGTAATCCGGTAGTTTTCGATATCCGAACGCTTTCCGAATCCCTTCTCCGAGACGACAAGTATATCCCTTTCATAGTCTTCCAGGCATACCATGCCGACTACGGCATCGTCTTTGTTTCCGGAAAGTTTTATTCCTTTGACACCCGCGGCATTCCTGCCCATCGGCCTCACCTTTGATTCATTGAAGCGGATGGCCTTGCCCGACCGGACCGCCAGGAGTATTTCGGCATTCCCGCTGGTAAGCCGGGCCTCAATCAGGTTATCCCCTTCCCTTATGTTGATGGCTATAATGCCGTTTTGCCGGGGACGGGAATAGGCTTCAAGCGCCGTCTTCTTAATGATTCCCTTCGAGGTACACAATACAATGAAATTATTGTTAATATATTCAGGATCAGTGAGATTCTGTACATTTATGAAGGCCCTTACATTATCCTCAGGATCGATCAGGAGAATATTCTGAATGGCCCTCCCTTTCGAGGTTCTGGCACCCTCGGGAATCTGGTAAACCTTGAGCCAGTGGACTTTACCCTTTTCAGTAAAGAGCAGTAGGGTATTGTGCATTGTGGCCGAGAACATATGCTCAACGAAATCCTCATCCCGGGTAAGGGATCCCCTGGCCCCTACACCACCCCTGCCCTGGGTGCGGAATTCCGTAAGCGGCGTGCGCTTTATGTATCCCATGTGTGAGATGGTGATAACCATGTCTTCATCCGCATAAAAATCCTCCGGGTTGAATTCTTCTGCGTTGGGAACGATCTCAGTACGCCGCTCATCCCCGTATTTTTCCTTGATCTCGAGCAGTTCATCCTTGATGATCTGCATCCGCAGTTCCTCATCGGAAAGAATCTTGTTGTAATACTCGATCATTTTCTGAAGCTCCCCGTATTCCTCTTTGATCTTATCGCGTTCCAGTCCGGTAAGTCTCTGAAGTCGCATGTCCAGTATGGCCCTGGACTGCACCTCAGTGAGCCCGAACTGCTTCATCAGACCTTCCCGGGCAATATCCGGGGTCCGGGAAGCACGGATCAGTTTGATGACCGCATCCAGGTTGTCAAGGGCAATCAGGAGTCCCTCAAGTATATGAGCCCTTTTCTTTGCCTGCTCCAGTTCATATTTAGTCCGCCGTACGACGACCTCATGCCTGTGCCTGACAAAGTACGATATAAGCTGTTGCAGGTTCAGGGTGCGTGGACGGCCGTTTACAAGCGCAATGTTATTAACATTAAAGCTTGCCTGTAATTGAGTATACTTAAGTAACAGATTCAGAACAACTCCCGCATTCGCATCTTTTTTCAGAATTATTACGATCCGCATCCCGCTCCGGTCCGATTCATCGTTGATAAAGGAGATTCCTTCGATTTTCTTTTCATTTATCAGGTCTGCTGTTTTGCGGATCATCTCGGCCTTGTTGACAAGGTATGGTATCTCGGTGACAATGATCTTTTCACGCCCGGAGGCTGTCAGCTCAATTTCCGTTTTGGCACGCATCATGATTTTGCCTCTTCCGGTGGTGTAGGCTTCCCGAACTCCCTGGTAACCGTATATTATTCCACCGGTCGGAAAATCCGGAGCCTTAATGATATCGATCAGTTCATCAATTTCGATCTGGTTGTTATCGATGTAGGCCACGATGGCATCTATGGTATCGCTCAGGTTATGCGGAGCCATGTTGGTGGCCATCCCGACAGCGATCCCGGAGGCACCGTTGATCAGCAGGGTCGGGATACGTGTGGGCAGTACAGTGGGTTCTTCCAGCGAATCATCAAAATTCAGCTGGAAATCGACCGTGTTCTTATTTATATCGGCAAGTGTTTCTTCGGCGATCTTGCGAAGTCTTGCCTCGGTGTATCGCATGGCTGCGGGACTGTCGCCGTCGACCGAGCCAAAATTTCCCTGGCCATCGACCAGGCGGTACCGGAGCGACCATTCCTGGGCCATTCTGACCATGGCTTCATATACCGATGAATCACCGTGGGGATGGTATTTACCAAGCACCTCTCCCACTATCCTGGCCGACTTCTTATAAGATCTGTTTGACAGTACACCGAGTTCAGACATTCCATACAGAACCCTTCTGTGCACAGGCTTCAATCCATCCCTGACATCCGGCAATGCCCTGGAAACAATCACCGACATTGAATAATCGATGTAAGCGGATTTCATTTCCTCTTCAATGTTAACCTTTACTACCTTTTCTTCTTCTGCCATTTCGATTTAAATTTATCTATACGAGAATAATCGGGACCTGAAAACTCAATCAAACCTGCTGGGTAATTTTTTGCGGATACGGGCAAAATGAGGATATATAACGAGATTTCAAACATCGAAAATACTGATTTATTGCCTATTTTTTGTCATTCTGGTATGCAATTTTTCAACATTTTTGTGTTTATATTTGTTCTTTATAATTGCTATATTTGCAGGCAGAGATGTATTTTTAGCCATGGATGCAAGATTTTCACAGCGGATCAAGGATGTGTTGTCCTACAGCAAAGAGGAGGCTATTCGCCTGGGAAATGCCCATATAAGCACAGAGCATCTTTTTCTCGGAATTTTACGGGATGGAGAGGGACTCGCCATTGATATACTGATCCTCATGGGAGTAGAATTGTATGATATCAGGAGATCGATAGAGGAGTTGATCCGTCCGGAAAGTGCTATAAAAATTAATGATTCCGAAAATATCCCCCTGCTTAAATCTGCCGAAAAGGCACTGAAACTCGTGTACCTTGAAGCAAAATCCCTGCATGATGACACCATTGATACAGGTCATTTGTTGCTGGCTATCATGAAGGATGAGAATTCCATTGCCACCCAGGTACTGAAAGAGAATAACATCGATTATGACCTGGTCAAGCTGGAACTGGAAAGCACCAAAAAAGGAATCCGTTCCGAATTTCCGGGCGACGATGACGATGAAGATGAAGACAAGGGACATATTGAGGGTGGAAAAGGCGCCAAGGGCGGATCGCAGGCCGGGAAATCCAGCTCGGAAACCCCGGTTCTGGATAATTTTGGTATCGACCTTACCAAGGCTGCAGAAGAAGACCGCCTGGATCCCATCGTAGGAAGAGAAAGGGAAATCGAACGACTGGCACAGATACTGAGCCGCCGCAAAAAGAACAATCCCATACTGATCGGAGAACCCGGCGTGGGGAAATCTGCGATCGCTGAGGGACTCGCGAACCGGATCATACAGAGGAAGGTATCGCGGGTGTTGTTCGGCAAGCGGGTGGTGACCCTGGACCTGGCCAGCATTGTAGCTGGAACCAAGTACAGGGGACAGTTTGAGGAGCGGATGAAGGCCATCCTGAACGAACTCAGCAAAACCACGAGTATCATCCTGTTTATCGACGAGATCCATACCATCGTCGGAGCAGGAGGCGCTACCGGATCTCTCGATGCCGCCAATATGCTGAAACCGGCCCTGGCACGGGGAGATATCCAGTGCATCGGGGCAACTACCCTGGATGAATACCGCCAGCACATAGAAAAGGACGGCGCTCTTGAGCGCAGGTTCCAGAAAATAATGGTCGAACCGACCGATGCAGAGGAAACCATTAACATTCTGAATAATATCAAATCCAGGTACGAGGAGCACCATAACCTTACCTATACAGAGGAAGCCATCAAGGCCTGTGTGACCCTGACCCAGCGTTACATATCAGACCGCCACCTGCCCGACAAGGCCATTGATGCCCTTGACGAAGCCGGATCAAGGGTCCATATAATGAATATTGTGGTCCCCGAAAGGATTCTCAAACTCGAGGAGGAGATCGAAGAGACCAAAAAGCAAAAGATAAAGGCGGTCAAGAACCAGAATTTCGAGCGGGCTGCCAGTTTCCGCGACCGTGAAAAAGAATACCTGGATATGCTGGAGCAGGAAAAGTCAAAATGGGAAAGGGAACTTGCCAAGAACCGGGAGATGGTGGACGAAGATAAGGTGGCTGAAGTGGTGGCAATGATGACCGGCGTACCCGTGCAACGGATCGCCCAGGCTGAAGGTACCCGCCTCCTGAAAATGGCCGAAGAAATGAAAGGCTCCGTGATCGGGCAGGATGAGGCCATCGGCAAGGTAGTGAAAGCCATCCAGAGGAATCGCGCGGGACTGAAAGACCCTAATAAGCCAATAGGCTCATTCATATTCCTTGGTCCCACCGGCGTTGGTAAAACCCAACTGGCCAAGGTCCTTGCAAAGTACCTGTTCGAAACGCATGACAACCTGATCCGCATCGACATGAGCGAGTACATGGAGAAGTTCTCCGTTTCCCGGCTGGTTGGTGCACCCCCGGGGTACATCGGCTATGAGGAAGGCGGACAGCTGACCGAGAAGGTGCGAAGGAAGCCGTATGCTGTCGTACTGCTTGATGAGGTAGAAAAGGCACATCCCGATGTTTTCCATATCCTGCTCCAGGTAATGGACGAAGGCCAGCTTACCGACAGTCTTGGTCGCCGGGTGGATTTCCGCAATACCATCGTGATCATGACATCCAACATCGGAACGCGGCAACTGAAAGATTTCGGGCAGGGTGTCGGATTCAGCACCAAGGCCAGGCAGGATTCCACCAACGAATACGCCAAATCGGTCATCCATAAGGCCCTTAAATCTGCCTTCGCCCCGGAATTCCTGAACCGGATCGACGATGTAGTGCTGTTCAATGCACTGACACGCGAGGATCTTCACAAGATCATCGACATTGAGCTCCGGGGACTGTATGAAAGGATCAACACACTGGGTTACCAGATTAAAATTGCTCCCGCTGCCAAGGATTTTGTCACCGAGAAGGGATACGATGTCCAGTTCGGCGCGAGGCCGCTGAAACGCGCCATCCAGAAGTACCTCGAAGACCCTATGGCAGAGGTGATCATCTCGGCCGACATTGCCGAGGGCGATACCATCAACGTGGGCTTTGACAGCAAAAAGGAGGAGATTAACATCAAAGTCCAGAAACCCGGTAAGAAGACCACCCTGCTTAAAAAAGAGAACAAGACCAAAAACAGCTAGACCCCATAATTCTTCAAGGTTTAATTTTGATGTGCCAGCAATGGCCTGTGGCTACAGGGCAAAACCAAAAAGATCAAACTCCCCTGCTTCGGTGATGTGGACGTTTGTGAAATCGCCAATGCTAAGGGGCGATCCGGATTGGACCAGGACTTCATTGTCCACTTCCGGGGAATCAAACTCGGTTCTCCCGACATAATAATCACTTTCCTTCCGGTCAATCATAACCTTTAAAATTGCACCTGTTTTTTTCTGGTTGATTTCCAGTGAGATAGATTGCTGAATCTGCATCAGTTCTTCAAGCCTGGCCAGTTTTTCATTCTCCGGAATGCTGTCCTTCAGGTTCTGAGCCCCCCAGGTTCCCTCCTCTTCGGAGTAGACGAATACTCCAAGTCTCTCAAAACGAGCACTTTGTACAAATTTTAACAGCTCATCAAATTCCTGGTCCCCTTCCCCCGGATGTCCGACCAGCATGGTGGTCCGCAGGGCGGCCTCCGGAACGATGCTCCGGATCCTGTCAAGCAGTTCCTGTGTACCTTTGCGGTCAATTCCCCGGTGCATGTTCGAGAGGACAGGGTCAGAGATATGCTGAAAGGGAATGTCAAGGTATTTGCAGATGTTCCCATAATCCCTGATCTGGTAGAGGATTTCATCGGGAAATGACGCCGGATAGGCATAATGGAGCCTGAGCAATGGAAGTTCCCTGATTTCTGCAAGGGATTTCAGCAGACGGGACAATTCACGCTTCCCGTAAAGGTCTGTACCATACGCGGTCAGGTCCTGCGCGATCAGGATGATCTCTTTCACACCCTGCTCAAGCAGAGACAGGGTTTCCGAGTACAATTCCTCCACGGATTTCGACTTCTGCTTCCCCCGTATTAAAGGAATGGCACAAAAGGAACACTTGCGGTCGCATCCCTCGGATATTTTCAGATAAGCATAGTGAGAGGGGACACTCAGCAGCCTCTCTCCCACCAGCTCTTTCTTGTAATTTCCCCCAAGCTGCCTGATGATCTGCGGGATATCGTTTACCCCGAAGTACCGGTCTACTTCGGGAATTTCCTTACGTAATTCATTTTTGTAACGTTCAGAAAGACAGCCAATTACATATAAACTATCGAGTCTTCCCTCCTCTTTATCCCGCACGTAGCCCAGAATGGTATCGATCGATTCCTGCTTGGCATCCTGTATGAAACCACAGGTGTTGATGATTACGCACCGTGCATCCGCATGATCCGAATTATGCACCACACTGATGCCCTGCGCATCGATCTGTTTCATCAGGACCTCGGAATCCACAAGGTTCTTGGAACAACCCAGCGTAATAACATTGACCTTATGGGGGCGGGTTTTCATCTGTAGGTAAAAGGGCAATTATCGATCCCGGCAACTAATCTCCGAACAGGGAATCCACGAATTCCTCCCGGTCAAAGACCTGCAGGTCTTCCATCTTTTCGCCGATGCCGATGTATTTGACAGGTACCCTGAACTGATCCGAGATGCCGATCACCACCCCGCCTTTGGCAGTACCGTCAAGTTTGGTCAGGGCAAGGGCGTTCACCTCGGTGGCGGCCGTAAACTGCTTTGCCTGCTCAAAGGCGTTCTGCCCGGTTGATCCGTCCAGGATCAGAAGTACCTCGTGAGGAGCATCCGGCACCACCTTGGTCATAACACGTTTGATCTTCGTTAGCTCGTTCATCAGGTTCACCTTGTTGTGCAAACGGCCTGCAGTATCGATGATGACCACGTCAACATCATTGGCCTTTGCAGAGGAAAGGGCATCGAAGGCAACAGAAGCCGGATCGGATCCCATCTGCTGCTTCACGATCTCAACGCCCACACGGTCTGCCCATATCGAGAGCTGGTCAACCGCCGCCGCCCGGAAGGTATCGGCTGCACCCATAAATACCTTTTTTCCTGCCTGCTTGAAATGCCAGGCCAGTTTCCCGATAGTAGTCGTCTTACCGACCCCATTCACGCCGACCACCATGATCACGTAGGGTTTGGCCGGAAGCGGTGCGGCAAAGGAAAACCCGGTGCCGGTGCTGTCATGATCGGCCAGCAGGCCGGCAATCTCCTCTTTCAGGATCATGTTCAGCTCTTCTGTACCCATGTACTTTTCCCTCCCGACCCTTCTTTCGATTCGCTCAATGATATTCAGTGTAGTATCCACGCCGACATCCGAGGTGATCAGGACTTCCTCCAGCTTATCGAGCACCTCTTCATCCACCCGGGATTTCCCGACGACCGCCCTGGACAGCTTCTTAAAAACGCTTTCCTTGGTTTTCTCGAGTCCCCTGTTCAGCGACTCCTTTTTTTCCCTCGAAAAAAATCCCATTTCCTTTTACCGGATTTAGTGGTTTCCTGAAAATGAATATACGAAAAAAGCTTTCTTGTATGAAGAAAGCTTTCCAGGTATCCTTATAAAAACAATTGTTCCTTAGTCGGCCTTTTTGAAAAAGTCGTTGATGTGGTCATTGTGTACAATTTCTTCCTCGAAAAGGTAAGCGCCGCTTTTCGCAGACTTGACCATACGTATACACTTGGTAAAGTTTTTACCGACGCCACTCTGTAATGTTGCAACTACTTTCTTTGCCATGATGCCTTATTTTATTTCCTTGTGAATGGTGTTCCTTCTCAGGATGGGATTAAACTTCTTTATTTCAAGCCTGTCAGGAGTGTTCTTCCTGTTCTTTGTGGTAATGTACCGCGAGGTTCCGGGCATACCGCTATCCTTATGTTCGGTGCACTCAAGAATGACCTGTACTCTGTTTCCTTTCTTAGCCATTTCGCTTCAGCTTATATTTAATAACTCTTCAGGTAGCCTTTTTCCCTGGCATCTTCCAGGGCATTTTTTAACCCTTTCTTATTAATGGTGCGGATGCCGGAGGCAGAAACCCGTAACTTTACCCATCGGTCTTCCTCAACCAGGTAAAAGCGCTTATCAAAAAGATTCGGATAGAACTTCCTGCGGGTACGCCTTTTGGAATGAGAAACGTTGTTCCCGACCATCACTTTCTTCCCCGTTATTTGACAAACTCTCGACATTTTTCAATGATTTAAATACCCTCTTAAAAACAGTTCGCAAAGGACGTTAAAAATCTTTAATTAATCAAGCCTTTTATTAACTATTTGCTGTTGATAACCAAGTTCCTGAGCATATTGAGTCCCGTGAGAGATGCCTTTCTTATATTCCTCCCCCTGTGATCGCCCAGCCTGTATACTGCCGATTCTGTTGTATCGCATGATGCTACTGCAATCCAGGTGGTTCCGACAGGCTTCTCCGGTGTTCCTCCTGTGGGACCGGCAATGCCCGATGTGGCGATTGAAAAATCCGCCCCGAAATGTTTTCTTACCCCCTCTGCCATCTGTTCGACCACCTCAGGGCTGACCGCACCGTGTTTTTCTATACTTTCAGCCTTGACGCCCAGGACTTTCTCCTTGATCCTGTTCGAATACGCCACCACCGATCCCAGGAAATAGGCCGAACTGCCCGGTACCGAAGTGATCATCTGCGCAATGGTTCCCCCGGTACAGCTTTCAGCCAGCGCCAGTGTGGCTTTTTTTTGTTTCAGCAGCTCAGCGATTACATTTTCCATTTCATCGTCGTCGTGTCCGTATAAATGCCCTTGCGGGATAAAAGGGATTATGCGTTCCATCTGCTTGTCGACCTGTTCTTCGACGGCTTTCCTGTCCTTGCCGGAGGCACTGAGTCGAAGTCGTATCCTACCGGGAGATGGCAAATAAGCGAGCTTCACTCCCGGGGGAATAGTTTCCTCATACTCCTCCAGCATGGTTGCCAGGTGAGATTCGGCGATCCCCTGCACCAGCAGGGTTTTATGGATTATGGCCGGCAGGTCAAAATCTTCCTTTAGCACTGGCAGGATATAGTCGCTCATCATGGCCTTCATTTCATATGGGACACCCGGAAGGGAGATGTACTGAGTACCCTCTTTCTCAAACCAC
>JAUVKJ010000272.1 GCA_030592145.1 Bacteroides sp. | reverse complement strand
ATTTTGATAGCATATCTGTGAAGGACTCAATCGAATTCACGATCTTCCTTGACCATGAATATACTGACTTTGACCAGGATTCAAACTTTACCCTGCTGATTAACCACCTGGAGCTAATACAATCAGAAGGGCCGGATGACCTGGAGAGCCAGGTTGAGGTCATTAACGCGAAAGTTGAGGTCCCCAAAGCCATCCTTACGGGAGATCCCTTCCCTCTGGAGGAATATTATCTGAAAGGAAAAACACTGAATGTGTGGCTGGATGAGGAATGGATCATCGACACCGGCGATTTTGAGTTAACGGACCTTTCGTTGCTGCATGAGACAGAGGGACTGGAAATGGTCTCTGTTACACCATCTGATTCAGCCAATTTCACAATCCTGTTGAAGAATACCTACCATGATTTTGATACGGATTCATTGCTTCAGTTATCCATCAATCAGAATAAGCTGTTGCAGTCCACCGACACCGACCTTCTGAGTGACACAACCCTGCTGCAAGCCTATGTTGAAAACCCGGCAGGCGAAATCACACCCGATATTCCCCTGAAAGAGTATGGACTTGACGGAAGGACCATTTTCCTGGAGATGGATGAGGAATGGATCATAGATACCAGTGATTTTGATGATAATCACATTGCACTGGTGGATGCTCCTGCGGGACTTTCGATAGTTTCAGCAATCCCCGTAGACTCGGCCAATGTAACGATCAGGCTAAGCAATATCATTATCGATTTTGATGTCGATTCACTGCTGAAGATCTCCATTGACCACACTAAATTGATACAGTCCGTTTCGACAGGAAGCGACCTTGTTTCGGATACCACTCTGGTGGAAGCCTATGTGGAAAACCCGGTCGCAACCATGACCCCGAGTTCATGGTTGAGGGAATTCTTCCTGGATACGATGAGTCTGGACATTGAATTTACAGAGGAAGTATTTAATGGCACAACCCTTAATAACGGACACTTTGGACTATATCATGCCCCTGCGGGACTCAGTGTGGATAGTCTGGCAAACGTGGCAGATTCTTCCATCACCCTTTTGCTTGCATTTGACGGAACGGATTTTGACGATTCGATCACCGATGTAAGAGTGTCGATCAGCCATGATGTTCTCATACAGACGGAATCTGATTCCCTGAGAACAGCTGCGTTTACAATCAAAGCGAATATTGAACCTGTGGTTGGAAGCGTATCTTTCGCCAACGATACCATGATGATAGAAGAACTGGTTGAGGCCACCATCCATCTTACGGAATACACGGTTGACTCTGTTTATACCCTGGCCGGCGGAAACATTGGGGGGTATATGCTGGAATCCCTTAAATGGGTTTCAGATAGTGAATATAAAGCCTGGTTTACCGTTAGCGGAGGTGGCAACGATTTCCTTGCGCCCGAACCCATACCGGTCGACAGCCTCCAACTCGATGATCTTCCTGTTGAAGGAGTGCCTTATAACAGTAACGTTGTGCAGGATAAGGACCTTCTGGATGCCAACAAGCCCGTTGTTAAGTCTCTCACTGTAATCGTCGAAGGCGACAAACAGATCGGTGATGATGTTATTATCCTGATTTCGGCCTTCGAGGAAGACCTTGTTCCTGAAGACACCACCGAGATCAACCAGGTTCCCATGACCCGGCCCAATGTCGTATTTAAAGAGATCGGTGGCGGCGCCTATACCATGACCTATACTATTGAACCTGATGATAATAATGTTGATTCCGGAGCCCTTGTATCAAAGATCTATCTCAGGGATATTGCGGGCAATATCAATGATGTCTACCCCGGTATTGACACAAACATCCTTTCCATAGATGCAAGTGTTCCTGTTATTACAAGCCTTACCAATACAACCCCGACCGATACGGTGATCATCGGGGCTGAGGTAACCCTGGCCGTGCAGGCAGATGCCTCCGGGTACAATCTCACAAATGATTCGGAAGTGAATGGGATCAGGAAAAATGAGGGACTGATCTTTTCTTCCGCCGGTAATATTTATTACATCAGGTACCCTGTGAAGGAAAATGATCCATCTGTTGCCGCCGGTGACCTGGAAGCCAGGATAATACTTGAGGATCTGGCAGGGAACCGGAGCATTACGGACACCGTCATTTTGAACAAGGATGATTTGGCCGTCCTGACCCAACGGCCAACTGCCCTGCTTACGGGGAATGATGAGATCTGCCTGAACGACACGGCAACGCTCTACATCACACTGGGCGGTGCCCCACCCTGGAAGCTGAAATACCGGAATACAGTTAACAGCTTCTATATTGAGAACATACTAACAAGCAGCTACACACTGAGGCTCACTCCTGCCCAGACCATGAATTATTCTATCGATTCCGTATGGGATGGGACAGGGAATGAAAATATCGGCATTGGTAATTCAGTGGTCATAGTTAATCCCCTGCCGGTGGTTGATATTCTCAACCTGGAAGCGATATACGCCGTTACCGATACAAACGGAGTACAGTTGCAGGGAGATCCTTTCGGCGGCAGTTTTTATGGTCCCGGCGTAATCACCCAGCAAAACTTTTTCAGTCCCCCGGGCGCCGGACTTACCCATGGCACTCCCCATTGGATCCATTATGAGTACAGGGACTCTAATTCCTGTTTTAACGTTGATTCCCAGTCCGTCCAGATCGTCCAGGCAGACGTTAAATTTTACTGGCCGAATGCACCTTATAACACAGCCTGTTACCTTGACCATGCCTATACACTGACCGCAGAAAATATAGACTCGACAACCGGGCATTTCACTATTGAAGATAAAGTGTATCCAACGGGATTCATGGTCGATAACGGAGATAATACCGTCACCTTCAATCCCTCCATCCTTGGATGGACCCCCGGGCAGGACTACGAAGAGGACTTTATGATCCGGTATGATTACCCGGACAAGGATAGTGTGCCTTTGTTTGAAAAAAATAAGCTGGTGATTGAGTTCTTTGATACGGCTTATATTGAAACCGACCTGAGCGAAAAACAATCCTGCAGCAATGATGTAATATTTCCCCTAACCGGTTCCAGGACACAGGGAATATTTTCCGGGCCTGGAATTGTAGATCTTGGAGGCTTCGTCTATGAGTTTAATCCCCGCCTTGCGGATACCGGGATTAACTGGATCATCTATTCGTTCGAAAGTGCAAATAAGTGTGTCCAGAAAGATTCTGCAATGATACTGGTTAATAAAGCGCCCGATCCGGGATTTGGTTTCATTGATTCCTGTATTCTCAGTGACGGCGGACAGATCAGTTTTAGTAATATCAGTGATACCGGGGGACTGGGAGGCAGTATCGAATGGGTGTGGGACTATGGTGATCTGC
>JAUVKJ010000263.1 GCA_030592145.1 Bacteroides sp. | reverse complement strand
ACAGCTGAGCACCAGTACATCATCATAAAAGCCCTTAATACACACCTCATTATTTTCGTTGGTAAGGGAGGCGATCATTTTACAGAGTACATTCACCGGGTTGGCAACGGCGCCACCGTACAATCCGGAATGCAGATCCCTGTTGGGACCGCATACTTCAACTTCCATGTAGCTCAGTCCCCTAAGTCCCACCGTCACAGACGGAATATCCGTGGCGATCATGGTTGTGTCGGATACAAGGATCACATCTGCCTTCAGCAGCTCCTTGTTCTGCCGGCAGAATTCCTTCAGGCTGGGTGATCCGACCTCTTCCTCCCCTTCGATCATAAATTTTACATTGCAAGGGAGTTGATCCGTTTTCACCATGAATTCAAATGCCTTCACATGCATGAACAGCTGTCCCTTGTCATCATCGGCCCCGCGTGCCCAGATCTTGCCATCACGAATCTCCGGCTCAAAAGGAGGGGAATCCCATAATTCGAGCGGCTCTGCAGGCTGTACATCATAATGGCCGTAGACCAGGACTGTCGGGAGGGCCGGGTCAATGATCCTGGCTCCGAACACCACCGGCTGGCCGGAGGTTTCCATTACCCGGGCTTCATCTGCGCCTGCCTCCAGCAGTTTGTCTTTCAGGATACCGGCCATTTTAATCATGTCCGGATTGTTTTCAGGTTTGGCCGAAATGGAGGGAACCCTGATTATTTCAAATAGTTCATCCAGGAAACGCTCTTTGTTTTCCTCGATATATTGATGCAAGTGATCCATAATACTGGTTTTTGTTTGTTTATATAGTGAATAAATGGTAAGGCCGGGGCAGGCCGGGGCAAGCTGTGGGCAATCAGTCTTTTTATGATTAAAATTCGATCTGTTCATCGGGTCTTTGTCCCATAGTACGTGAAACTTTTTCCAGTTTCTTATAAAACCCGGCTCCGTATTTCCGCTCGATGGCCTCACGAAGGAAGCGGTAAACGGGCACGTTCTTTTGCTCACCGCAAATCCTGGCCGGATCGCATATCTTCCACCGGTCATAGTTAACAGCGGTAAACCCCTTGTATTTTTTTACGCGGATGGGATATATATGGCAGGAAATGGGTTTCTGAAAGGATGTGGCACCGGCTTCACAGGCTTTTTCGATCCCGCAGCGGGCAATACCTTCCTCGAATATTGCATAGGCACATTCTTTACCATCGATCAGGGGAGTGACCATTTCCTGGTCGGCATCAACGACCCATGTACCTTGCTTTTCTATTGCCCTTCTCCCCTCCTCCCGAAGATATGACCTGATGTTTTTATAATTTTTTTCAAGTATCTCAACTTCATCTTCATCCAGGGGGGCCCCCGATTCACCATCCACGCAACATACTCCCCTGCACTTTTCCAGATCGCAAACGAATTTTTCCCTGATAAGATCCAGGCTGATAACCTTATCGTCAATCTCGATCATGCTGGAAATATCCTTCTTCATTGCAGGTGGCAAAACGATTTACAAATCTATCAATTTTCGAAGGGGTTTTTATGGAACTGCCTGATTTTTTTTAACTTGCACCCAGGTCAGCATGCGATTACAAAAAATATATGCATCTATCGTTCTGGTTCTCATCTCATCCTTCAGCCACGGGAATGACCTGATCGCAGACACCGTAACAATGGTGCAGATCAGGGAAGGAATAAACCGGATCTACAACTATGAATTTGATACGGCAGCATACACCCTGGATTCTCTCCGGAGAAAATATCCCGATCACCCGATTACTTCTTTTTATGAGGGACTCATTTATTACTGGAAATACTATCCCCTTATCCCGGAGCAGGCAGGTTCCTCAGAATTTGAATGGGCGATGGAAGAATCCTGGGAGAGGGCCGACAGTCTGAAAGAGCTGCAATGCACAAGCGAAGCTGTTTTCTTTGATTTGATGTCCAGAAGCTTTATCGTCATGTACCATGCCGATAATGGCAGGTCCTCCCGTGCCATCCCGCATATAGGAACCCTGTACCGGGATATCCTGAAAGGCTTTGAGATGCAGGAGGATTTCAGGGAATTCATGTTTATAACCGGACTCTATAATTATTACAGGGAAGCTTACCCCAAGGCTTATCCGATCTATAAACCGGCTACCATGTTTTTTAAAAAAGGTGATAAGGACAGGGGACTGGAAATGCTGCGTTCAGCTGCGGCTGAATCAAATTTCCTGCATGTGGAAGCAGCCCTGTTCCTGTCCCTGATCCATGTAAATTTTGAAAACAACCCGGACTCTGCGGTCTGGTATGCTTCCCTGCTTCACCAAAACTATCCCGGGAATGCATATTTTCATTCCAAGTACACCGAGATGCTGCTGGTCAACCGGCAATACGAACAGGCCCTTGATCACATCAATCAACTAATGCGTCTGGATGACTATAACCGTATGAAAGGGAGTATTTTCAGGGGCATCTACGAAGAAAAGAAGAACAGAGATCCGGAAACAGCCCGCAGGCATTATGAAGCAGGCTTGTACCTGGCTGAACCCTTTGGTGACAGGGCCAATTATACCAAGGCATACGCTTACATCGGACTCAGCCGTTATTATATGGAAAAGGAAGAAAAAAAGAGAGCCAGGGAATACTTAAAGAAAGCCAAAAAATCAACAGGCTATTCCTATGTTTTCGAGTAATAACAAACATTTCCAACCATGCAAAAATACCATTTTGTTCTTTACCTGGGGATCTGCCTTATCCTGTCACTTTCGGGCTGTAAATCCCAGAAAAAATCAACAGAGGGATCATCCGTTTCTGCATCCGGATTCAGCTCCAAAAACCTTGCGGAAGCCAGCAATCATTTTGCCATTGACCTGTTCAGGCAGATCCAGGCAAAATCAGACAACCTGGTCTATTCCCCCTACAGCATCAGTACGGTACTGGCAATGACTTACTCCGGGGCAAAAGGGGAAACGGCTGAGCAGATGAGCGGGGTTCTGTATTTCCCGGCTGCCGGCCAGCTGGATCCCGCAGAGAAAGACCTGAAAAACCGTATCCTGTCAAGCGATACCCTGAGCGGCACAGAACTCAGCCTGGCCAATGCCATCTGGGCGCAGGAAAACTTTGATTTCCTCGCAGGGTATATTAAAAATATTCAGCGATGGTATGATGCACCACTGAAAAAGATGGACTTTACAGAGGATGCCACGAGGGAAAAAAACCGGAAAAGGATCAACCTGTGGGTGGAGGAGAATACCCGGCAAAAGATCAGGGAACTGATTATGCCCGGGGTCCTTCAGGCCAATACCCGGATGGTCCTGACCAATGCGATTTATTTCAATGGGCAGTGGATGTGGCCCTTCGATAAACACCTGACTTCTCCTTTAATCTTCCACATGAGCTCAAAGGAAAGCATCAGGACCGATTTCATGCATCTGACCAAAACCCTGGCTTATTATGAGGACAAAGAA
>JAUVKJ010000231.1 GCA_030592145.1 Bacteroides sp. | reverse complement strand
ATTTTGCACATCCTTTTCCCACATCCCCATATCCCAGTATTACCACAACTTTCCCGGCTATCATCACATCGGTGGCGCGCTTTATCCCGTCGGCCAGGGATTCGCGGCATCCGTACAGGGTGTCAAACTTGGATTTGGTCACGGAATCGTTCACATTGATGGCAGGGAACAGCAATTCCCCTTTTTCCATCATCTGGTAGAGGCGGTGCACCCCGGTAGTGTTCTCCTCTGAAACTCCCTTTATCTCTTTTACCATCCTGTGCCATTTCTGCCTGTCCCGGGCCATGGTTTCCTTAAGTTTTGCAAGGATCACAGCTTCTTCGCGACTGGAAGCTTTCCTGTCAAGAATTTTTACATCCTCCTCGGCCTGAAAACCAAGGTGAACAAGCAGGGTGGCATCTCCCCCATCGTCAACGATCATGTTTGGTCCCTTGTTCCCCGGGAAAGTCAAAGCCTGTTCGGTACACCACCAGTATTCCTCAAGTGTTTCACCCTTCCATGCAAAAACGGGTATCCCGGCTTTGGCAATGACAGCTGCCGCATGATCCTGGGTGGAGAAAATATTGCAGGAAGCCCATCTGACATCGGCCCCCAGTTGAACCAGGGTTTCTATCAGAACGGCCGTCTGTATGGTCATATGCAGAGAGCCTGTGATCCGTGCACCTTTAAGCGGTTTCCCGGACGCGTACCTCTCACGAATGGCCATCAGGCCGGGCATCTCTTTCTCAGCAATCTCTATTTCCTTTCTGCCAAACCCGGCAAGGCTGATATCTTTTATCTTGTAAGGTATCGTATCCACTGTTTCTTCAATTGTTTTCATTCCTGTTCATTTTTAGCGCGTACAAAGATACATTTTTCAGGGAGAATTTTCTTCCCCGGTATCCTGTAAAATCTGCAGGGCATTTTTCCGGTCGGCGAAAAGTTGCTGTTTCAGGGCATCGATGTTGCTGAACTTGCGTTCATCGCGCAACCTGTCCACAAATTGCACACGGATCTGTTCACTGTATATATTTTCTTCAAAATCAATTAAATGGACCTCTATGGTCTTGCTTTCAGGATCATTATTTACAGTGGGCCTTGAACCTATATTCAACATTCCCCTGCAGGTTTTTCCCTTTAGCCGGGCAAGCACCGCATATACCCCGTCGGCAGGCATTAACTTGTCTTCTTTGCCAGGGGTGATATTTGCTGTCGGAAAACCTATTGAGGTTCCCAGCCTGCTTCCACCAACCACCTCCCCGGTAAAAGAATAATTCCATCCCAGCAAGCGGTTTGCCCGTTTTACATCGCCCTTCTGCAAACATTTTCGTATTTCCGATGAACTTATCTTGCCGGTATCCAGTTCCAGGGGCGGAACTTTTTCGATCCCGAATTCATATTCCCCTGCGCATTTTTTAAGTTTATTAAAATCGCCTTCCCGGTCCCGCCCAAACCTGTGGTTGTATCCAACAACGAGGTGCCGGATCCCTATCTTCTCAACAAGGACTTCCCTGATGAAATCACAGGAAGACAAGCGGCTGAAGGATTTTGTGAATGGGATCACAAGCAAGTGATCGACTCCCTCCTCTTCCAGCATCCCTGTTTTTTCCTCCATGGTATTAAGCAGCCTGAATCCCTCATCCACCTTGTTTAGAATGGTCCTGGGATGGGGCCAGAGAGTAACAAGTACAGATTCTCCGTCCAGGCTCTGTGCCGCTTCCCTTAATCTTTTCAGGATAGACCTGTGTCCGATGTGGACGCCGTCAAATATACCGACTGTAACAACCGGATTACGTGCTGAGAATTTTTCTATGTCGTGATGCAGGATCATGTCTACATTGAGAATTGCAAAAATAGTAATTAATGTGAACAGTGGTGAGGGAAGAAGTGAATCGAATTGGTTATATTACCAGACAGTTTAACAACACCATGAATAAACCAGGCATAGTGAAGAATGATCCCTGGCTTGAGCCTTTTGAGTCCGTCATCCGTGCACGCATGGATCTGGTGGTAGAGAGGGAAAGAGAGCTCTGCGGTTCTTCCGGTATATTGAAAGAATTTGCTTCCGGTCACCTGTATTTCGGTCTTCACCGCCTGAAAGACAAATGGGTTTTCAGGGAGTGGGCGCCGAATGCAGACGGAATATTTCTTGTCGGAGATTTTTCTGACTGGAAGGAAGCCCCTGAATGGGAATTAAAATCCATATCCGATGGCAACTGGGAACTGGAAATCCCGCTCACCGCGATGAAGCACGGGGATGTGTACCGCCTGTCCATGCATTGGCCGGGAGGCCGGGGTGACAGGATCCCTGCATGGACAAACAGGGTTGTCCAGGATCCGGAGACCCTTATCTTCAATGCACAGGTGTGGGCCCCGGAAAAAGAATATAAATGGAAAACCGCCTGGAAGAATGCAAATTCAGTCCCCCCCCTGGTCTACGAAGCCCATATAGGCATGTCATCCGAGGAGGGCAGGGTATCCGGATTCCGGGAATTCAGGGAACAGGTGTTGCCCCGGATCGCAGAAGGCGGATATAATGTGATCCAGTTCATGGCCATTCAGGAACATCCCTATTACGGGTCCTTTGGCTATCATGTTTCCAGTTTTTTTGCAGCCTCCTCGCGTTTCGGGACTCCGGAGGAACTGAAGGAACTTGTCGACCAGGCGCATTCCATGGACATTGCCGTGATCATGGACCTGGTGCATTCCCATGCAGTGAAGAATGAGGTTGAGGGACTCGGAAGGTTTGACGGCACACCCTGGCAGTATTTCCATGACGGTCCCAGAAGGGAGCATGTCGCCTGGGATTCACTCTGCTTCAATTACGGGAAAAACGAGGTTCTCCATTTTCTCTTTTCCAACTGCCGTTACTGGCTCGAGGAGTACCGGTTCGACGGCTTCCGTTTCGATGGCATTACCAGCATGCTGTATTATGATCATGGATTGTCGCGTGATTTTACCAGCTACGAGATGTATTTCGACGGACAACAGGACGAAGATGCAATTGCCTACCTTACCCTGGTCAATAAGATGATCAAAGAGGTTCACCCGCATTCTCTTACGGTGGCTGAGGAAATGAGCGGCATGCCCGGACTGGGCGCAGCCCGGGAAGACGGGGGCATGGGGTTTGACTACCGGATGGCCATGGGAACACCGGATTACTGGATCAGGACCCTGAAAGAAAAACCGGATGAACAGTGGAATGTCAGCGAGATCTATCATGAACTGACCAGCAGGCGGGCGGATGAAAGGACCATATCCTATGCAGAATCGCATGACCAGGCCCTTGTCGGGGATAAAACCATCATTTTCAGGTTAATGGATAAGGAGATGTACGATAGCATGAATCTCGGCAGTAAGTCCATTATCGTTGAAAGAGGTATGGCTCTTCATAAAATGATCAGGCTTATCACGCTGGCCACTGCAGGTGGTGGTTACCTGAACTTTATGGGTAATGAATTCGGGCACCCGGAATGGATAGATTTTCCCAGGGAAGGGAATAACTGGTCCTATCATTATGCCCGGAGACAGTGGTCATTAATTGACAAAAAAGAACTCCGCTATGCCCAGCTCAACAGGTTTGACCGGGACATGATCAAACTGATCAAGGAAGAGAGGACCCTTGAACACGAGTGGGCCTACCTCCTTTTTGAACATCCCGGCGACCAGGTCCTGGTCTTTGGAAGGGGAGACCTGATCTTTGTCTTTAATTTCAATCCCTCTGTTTCCTTCACCGATTATGGCTTTACGCTGACGGCCGGAAAATTCAGGATTGTGCTCAGCTCTGATC
>JAUVKJ010000229.1 GCA_030592145.1 Bacteroides sp. | reverse complement strand
CGGCTGGGAAGTATCGGAAGGATGCCTGGTTGGCCTGGGTTTAGGAGGAGATATTGGCGGAGACATTGTATCCGTTAATGAATACGAAAACTTCATACTGAAATGGGAATGGAAACTTGGTCCCAAAGGAAACAGCGGGGTTATGTACCATGTGGTGGAAGGAGAAAAGTACAAGGCACCTTACGAAACCGGACCAGAATACCAGTTGATCGAAGATGAAGGCTATGATTTTGAACTTGAGGAGTGGCAAAAAACTGCAGCAGATTATGCCATGTATGTCCCCAATGATGAGAAAATACTGAACACACGGGACTGGAACAGCTCAAAAATTGTCTTCCGGGAAGATAAAGCCGAATACTGGTTGAATGGCAAGAAGGTGGTTGAATTTGTACCCTGGAGCGAGGACTGGAACCAACGGCGCAACAGTGGAAAATGGGATGCATATCCCGATTACGGCCTGGCTAAAAAGGGACATATCAGCCTCCAGGACCATGGCAGCAAAGTATGGTTCAGGAATGTTAAGATCAAGGAGCTGTAAGGAAGCAATTCCTTACTTAACACCTGCCTGTTATTTTAATGCCTGCTCCAGGTCAGCGGTCAGATCATCGATATCCTCTATGCCAACCGAGAGCCTCAGCATGGTTTCCCTTACTTCCATCTTAAGGCGCAGGGATTCAGTGTATTCGGAATAAATGGTTGACCAGGGATGAATGATCAGGCTCTTATTGTCATTCATATTGGTTGCCCTGCGGATGATCCGGAGCTTGTTCATAAAGGCAAAGCAGGTTTCCACGGATGACAGGTCAAAGCACAGGATGGTCCCGGGTACACCATTGAACTGTTTTTTGCTGAGCTCGTAATACTCCGATCCGGGCATTCCGGGATAGCTTACTTTTTTTATCACGGGATGATCACCAAGAAATTCTGCAAGCTTAAGGCAGTTTGTGAAGGAACGTTCCACCCTGAGTGCAAGGATATCAAGTCCCATGCTCTGAAGCTGGGCAGTCCTCGGTGACATGCAGGACCCAAGATGACGAAATATCTCCTTCCTGAGTTTTGCAATGAAAGCCATCTCCCCTTTCTTTTCATGATAGGCAGAGAGAATCGGCAGGGTACTCCAGTCATTGATGCCAGTATCGACAATGATGCCCCCGACAGAAGTGGCACCCCCGGAAATGAACTTGGTGCTTGACATGATCTCCACATCGACACCGAAGGCTTTTGCACTGAAAACATTGATCGGGGTAAGAGTGCTGTCGGCCATTACGAGAATCTTGTGTTTCCTGGCCAGTTTAACCAATTCCGCTATGTTCACAACCTCCAGTTGGGGATTGGTGACGGTTTCAAAGAAAATAAGACGGGTATTTTCATCGATATACTTTTTCAATCCCGCCGGATCCAGGAGCTTGCAGAACCGGGTCTCAATCCCCAGTTCATGCAGGGTCTTGCTGAAAAGACCATATGTATGGCCAAACAGATTCGGAGAACTAAGGATGTTCTCCCCCGGTTTTACAAGTGCCAGTATGGCATTGGCAATGGCTGCCATTCCGGACGAGAGGGCAAGTGCAGCCCGGGCACCGGTGGCATAAATAATTTTTGACTCGAGGTGCTCGACCGAAGGATTGGTTGACCTGGAGTAGGCATGAGCCGGTTTCCTGTCCTGAAAGGCGGCTGCAATGTCTTCCGCTGTTTCGAAATCATAAGCCACTGTTTCATAAACCGGCATATGTAAAGCATTAAATGGGTCCTTTTTTACATAAGGCGTTGTCAACATCCTGGTTGTAAATCCTGGTTTTCTTTCCGGCATCTTCTGAACGTTTATTTGAAATGGCAAAGATATATGATATCCCAATACCAATTGCGTAATTCAGATTTTGTTATTAATCCATTAAATGTCTATCTTATTTCCCGAACTTATATTCAAAACTATGAAGCGCATAAACCTGACATTGATGTTTTCATGTTTTGCATTCGGCCTGTATGCACAGGGAAGCATAGATCTTTTAACCATTTCAGGACGATACGGTTTCCCTCAGAATTATGAAAACCCCTACCAGGATCAGAAAGCGACAGAAACCGGCGTATTGGTTAATGCAAAACTTCCTATCCGGTTTTCAGAATCCACCATCTGGTATAATGACCTTACCTATACTAATTTCAGGGTTAATAATGATATCCAGATGCTTTCCGGCATTGCCAATCCAATCAACACTCATGGTTTTATTCTCCAGACAGGTCTGTATCAAAAATTTGGCAACGGACAGGGGATACAGCTTCTGTTCGCGCCCCGCTTCATGACAGATTTCGAGAATGCCGGCGGCAAGAATTTCCAGATCGGGGGGATCGTAATGTATGAGAAGAGATTCCATGATCAATTGATGCTGCGTTTTGGTGCTTTGTACAATCAGGAACTCGGGGGTCCTTTCATTGTACCGATTGTCTATTCCGACTGGCAGATCAACAGCAAATGGAGCCTGGTCGGAATGTGGCCCATCTTCGGCAAGCTTAAATACCAGGCCAGGGAGAATTTTTCAACCGGTATCAGCCATTTCGGGCTTATCACCTCCTATCGCCTCGGCCATCCTGATTATGAGGGAGACTATATTGAACGTACCAGTATCGACCTTGCGTGGTTCGGGCGCATCAGGCTGTCGGGAAATTTTCATCTCGAGGGAAGGCTGGGATATGCGCTCGGGAGATCTTACCAGCAATTTACCAAAGACCAGACCGTTCCCTTCAGGATCAGTATAATCAAATTCGGGGACGAGCGGGTTGCGAAAAACTACTTGTTTGATCCCGGGCCTGTTGTCAACCTCAGACTGGTTTACAATCTTCCTTTTTAAATCCTCCTTTACCCCTTAATTATATGGCCAAACAAACGATAACCACCATTGTCCTCATCTTGTTCCTTGTGCATGGTGTCGGGCATTTCCAGGGTATTGTAACATCACTCGGACTCAGAACCAGCAGGTCCACTTCTATGTCCTGGCTATTAAAAGGGCTGGGGAACAGAACGAACAGCATTCTTTGTTTCATCTTATATCTCCTGCCGGCTCTTGGATTCATCGCTGCAGCCATGAATTTCAGGGGATGGGTCCTGCCGCAGTCAGACTGGCAGGATCTGGCCCTTTATTCTGCATTTATTTCTATGGGGGGACTGGCTCTTTTTCCGAATGCACTGGCCATGTTATTTAACAAAATAGGAGCTTTGGCTGTCAATGTGACCACGATCGTGTCCCTGCTTGGCGTGTACTGGCCGGAAAAAATATTCTGATCCGTGCGAATTGAAATTTTTCCTAACTTACCTCAGTAAAAGTAATGCAAACAATAAAAATGGAACACATGGCTTTTAAATGTCCGTTTTGCGATCATGTAGGCATGCCCATCGTTGAAAAGAAGATGTCCGAAACAGGCTGGGTGATCTTCGTCCTCCTGGTGATTTTCTGTCTGCCCCTCTGTTGGATCCCTTTTGTTACCGAAGGCACCAAGGAGGAAATCAGAAAATGCGCGAATTGTGGGAGCCGGCTTGGGTAGATTCCCCGCCATTGAAAGAAATGGACATTTAAGCATTGCCGGTTACGGCATCAATATCCTGATTGCTTTCAGTTGCCTTGGCACTCTGGCCTACCCTTTCCTGGATGCCGGAGGGATCCTGCGCATTCATTGTATTTTTAAGAGTATCACCGGAATCCCCTGTCCGACCTGCGGTTACTCTTCTGCCATCGGCTGCCTGCTTGGCGGGGATATCAGTCATAGCTTCCTGTACAACCCGGGCTGG
>JAUVKJ010000188.1 GCA_030592145.1 Bacteroides sp. | reverse complement strand
AAGGGCCTGAACGATGAAATTCGAAACCACCCGTCCGTCGTTGGGATGCATTCTGGGACCATAGGTATTAAAGAACCTGGCGATCTTGACATTCACCTTGTTCTGCCGGTGGTAATCCATGCAGAGGGCTTCCGCACATCTCTTTCCTTCATCGTAGCAGGAGCGGAGCCCGATGGGATTAACATTTCCCCAGTACACCTCCGGCTGGGGGTGTACTTTAGGATCGCCGTATACCTCACTGGTCGAGGCCTGGAGCATCCTGGCTTTCACCCTTTTTACCAGGCCCAGCATGTGAATAGTTCCCTGTACGGAGGTCTTGATAGTCTTGATGGCATTGAATTGATAGTGCACTGGTGAGGCCGGGCAGGCCAGGTTGTATATTTCATCCACCTCCATGAAGAAGGGCATGGTGATGTCGTGCCTGATAAGCTCGAAGAAGGGGTGGTCGGTAAGATGAATGATATTTTTTTTAGAGCCCGTGAAATAATTATCCAGGCAGGCCACCTCGTGACCCTCATTTAAAAGCCTTTCACATAAATGGGAACCGATGAATCCGGCACCGCCCGTTACAAGTATTCGTTTCATCTGAGATGGATTTAATATTTCCGGCCTATGCCATAATAAACAAAACCATTTTCCTTCATTTCTTCAGGATCATAGATATTTCTTCCGTCAAAAATAACGTTTTGCTTCATTAGTTTTTTCATTACCGGGTAGTTCAGTATCCTAAACTCTGACCATTCCGTCACCAGGATCAATCCGTCGGAATCGATCAGGGCTTCGTAGCGGTCTTTCGTATACTTTATCCTGTCGCCTAAGGTCCTTTTGAATTCTTCCATCGCAACCGGGTCGTACGCTTTTATCCTGCAGCCTGCTTTCAGAAGCTCCCTGATGACGACTGCCGCCGGGGCTTCCCTTGTATCATTCGTATTGGGTTTGAAAGAGAGTCCCCAGACCGAAAAGGTCCTGCCTTTCAGATTCTGCTTGTAATGGCCGGCAATCTTGTGGACCATAACAGCCTTCTGGTCCAGATTCACATCCTCGACAGCCTGCAGGATCCTCATGGGATATCCGTACTCCGTTCCCGTCCGGATCAGGGCCTTGACATCTTTGGGAAAACAGGAACCTCCATACCCAACACCGGCATATATGAACTTGTTACCGATTCGGCTGTCGCTGCCAATTCCTTTCCTGACCAGGCTCACATCTGCACCCGTTTTCTCACAGAGGTTTGCTATGTCGTTGATGAAACTGATCTTCGTAGCCAGCATGGCATTGGCAGCATATTTTGTCATCTCGGCGGATGGAATATCCATGAAGATCAGGGGATGGCCGTTCAGGAGGAAAGGATTGTAGAGCCTTTTCATGATCTTTTCGGCCCGGCCCGAGTCGGTACCGATAACGATACGGTCGGGCTTGAGGAAATCATCAATGGCATCTCCTTCTTTGAGGAATTCAGGATTGGAAGCCACATCAAAGAGAATATCAGCGTTTCTCCTGTCAAGTTCCATCTGTACCGCCTTCCGTACCTTTTCAGCTGTTCCCACGGGAACGGTACTTTTGGTTACCACGACAGTGTAGTCCTGGATGAGCCGGCCGATCTCGGTCGCAACCGCAAGAACGTGTTGCAGGTCGGCGCTTCCGTCTTCCACGGGAGGGGTTCCTACCGCGATGAAAACAGCATCAGATTCTTTTATAGCTTCCTGGTAATCAGTGGTGAACAGCAACCTGTTATTTTCGGAATTCCGTTCGATCAGACGATCGAGTCCCGGTTCAAAAATTGGCAGGATCCCCTTCTTCAGATTTTCGATCTTGTCCTTGTCAATATCAACACACACCACCTCCAGTCCCGTTTCCGAAAAGCATGTACCGGTTACCAGTCCCACATACCCAGTTCCAACTATAGTAATTTTCATCCGTTCATAAAGTTATAAATTTAGGATTCTAAAGATATATGTTTTTGCTGTTCATGCATACATAACGTTGAAATTATCAGCAAATTTTGATTGAAGATTGGGGCAATTAAGAATAATGTTCTATTTTTGCACCTCAATTTCCTATAAATATTGTCTAACTTATTAATTATTAATTGTTTTGTTAAATGAGTGAAGAAGTCAAAAACACCCGGGGCGAAGCCGTTGAGAACCCTGAAAGTGTTGATAAGAAAAAAGCCGCAGTAAAGAAGGAAAGTACTGGGGCAAAAACGGACGAACCTGCCAAAACTCCTGCTACGGAGAAGGCTCCGCTAACCACTGCAAAGGAAACAGAGTCAGTATCCGGCGAAAAGAAGGAAACTGCTGCTGCAGAATCCGAAGAAAAAACCAAAATGGAATCCTCCAAAGCCTCTGAAGAGAAAAAAGAGGACGGGGAAAAGACTGCCGGGGAAACTCCGGTGAAAGATGAAGAAATCAAAGAAAAAGCAAAAGAAATTTCTGAGGATGTAAAAGAACCCCCCGGGGATGCAAAAGAAACTCCTGAGGATGCAAAAGAAACTCCTGAGGATGCAAAAAAAACTCCTGAGGATGTAAAAGAAACTCCCGGAGCAAAAGCTGAGGAAGAAACTCCTGAGGATGTAAAAGAAACTCCCGAAGATGTAAAAGAAACTCCTGAGGTAAAAGCTGAGGAAGAAGCCAAAGAAGAGGTTGCTCAGCCTGTCCCGACGGCCAAAGAAACCGACAAATCAGAAAAGGCAGAAAGCCTGGAGAAGGAATCTGAAGTTAAAGAAGAGCCTGCTGAGGTGCCGGCTTTCGTGGGCTATGGCGACACTGCAGGTGATTTTGATTGGGACAATTTCAATAAGAAAGATGTCAGGATCGAAGACAAGGAAAGGAGCAAGTTTGAATCCATGTATGAAGAGACCCTGTCAACCATTTCGGAAACAGAAGTCATTGACGGAAGAGTCATTTCCATGAATAAAAGGGAAGTCGTTATCAACATAGGTTACAAGTCTGAAGGTATTGTCAGCCTGAACGAATTCAGGTACAATCCTGAACTAAAGGCTGGAGATACCGTTGAGGTCTATGTTGAAAGCCAGGAGGACAAGAAAGGGCAACTGGTACTGTCACACAAGAAAGCCCGTGCCGTACGATCATGGGACAGGGTCAATGCTGCACTCGAACAGGATGAGATCATCAAGGGATATATCAAGTGCCGTACCAAGGGAGGTATGATTGTTGATGTATTCGGAATCGAAGCCTTCCTCCCCGGATCACAGATCGATGTGAAGCCCATCCGGGATTACGATGCTTATGTCAGCAAGACAATGGAGTTCAAGGTGGTGAAGATCAACCATGAATTCAAGAATGTGGTTGTATCCCACAAAGCTCTTATTGAGGCTGAGCTGGAACAGCAGAAGAAAGAGATTATCGCCAAGCTTGAAAAGGGACAGGTTCTGGAAGGAACGGTCAAGAACATTACTTCATACGGTGTATTCATTGACCTTGGCGGTGTTGACGGATTGATCCACATCACGGACCTCTCATGGGGAAGGGTGAACCATCCCGAAGAGATCCTTCAGCTCGATCAGAAGCTGAACGTGGTGATCCTGGATTTCGATGATGACAAGAAAAGAATTGCCCTGGGCCTTAAGCAGCTTACCTCACATCCATGGGATTCACTCGATGAGAAACTCCAGGTGGGTGACAAGGTAAAAGGCAAGGTTGTGGTTATGGCCGATTATGGAGCTTTCGTCGAGATTGCTGCCGGTGTTGAAGGCCTTATCCATGTATCTGAAATGTCCTGGTCACAGCATTTACGCAGTGCCCAGGAATTTCTCAAGGTTGGGGATAAGGTAGAAGCCGTCATCCTGACCCTTGACAGGGAAGAACGTAAGATGTCTCTCGGTATGAAGCAATTGAAGACCGATCCATGGGAAAAAATTGAAGAAAAATATACCGTTGGCACGAAACATAACGCAAAAGTTCGTAACTTTACTAACTTCGGAGTCTTTGTTGAAATAATGGAAGGTGTTGACGGATTGATCCATATTTCTGACCTGTCGTGGACGAAGAAAATCAAGCATCCGGCTGAATTTACGGCCATAGGAGAACAGATCGAGATTGTCGTCCTGGAAATTGATAAGGAGAACAGGCGTTTAAGTTTGGGTCACAAGCAATTGGAGGAGAATCCATGGGATGTTTTCGAGACCATATTTACACTAGGCTCAGTACATGAAGGTACGGTTCTTGAAATCTTTGATAAAGGTGCGGTGATTGCGCTTCCTTACGGTGTGGAAGGTTTTGTTTCACAGAAACATATGAAAAAGGAAGACGATTCCATGATCAAAGCAGAAGAGAAAATTGAATTCAAGGTCATCGAATTCAATAAATCTGCCAAGCGGATCGTACTGTCTCACACAAGGGTGTTCAAGGATACGCAAAGGGGTACAGAGGATAAGAAGAATAGAAAAGCCGAATCTGACACCAAACGGGTTGCACGAAAAATGAAGAGCAGTCTTGAGAATACCACGTTTGGAGATATTTCGGAATTGGCTGCCCTGAAATCAGAGATGGAGG
>JAUVKJ010000286.1 GCA_030592145.1 Bacteroides sp. | reverse complement strand
ACCTGAGCTTAAAAGATACAAACCCGGCGAGAACGGTGAATCTGCCCTTGCCAATGCTACGGATTGGCTGAATATAACAGATGGAAAGGGACGGAAAGGAAGGAGGGAAACCAATACTATGCCCCAGTGGGCCGGATCCTGCTGGTATTACCTGCGGTATATCGATGCCAGTAACCCTGACGAGACCTTCTCCAGTGAAAAGGAGAAGTATTGGATGCCGGTCGACCTGTATATCGGGGGCGCCGAACATGCGGTACTGCACCTTTTGTACAGCCGCTTCTGGCACAAGGTACTGTTTGACCTTGGCATCGTCTCTACCGATGAACCCTATTCGAAGCTGTTTAACCAGGGAATGATCCTTGCCTTTGCATACGAATCGGCTGCCGGGGCCAAGGTAACCAGTGACCTGGTGGAAGAAAGAGACGGAAAGTATTTCCATACCCAGACCGGCGAGGAACTACAGCAGATCGTGGCAAAAATGTCCAAATCCCTCAAAAACGTTATCAACCCGGATGATGTGGTGGCTAATTACGGGGGCGATTCCCTCCGTCTTTACGAGATGTTCATGGGTCCCCTTGACGCCACAAAACCATGGTCCGAACAGGGTGTAAAGGGAGTTTTCGGATTCCTTGGTAGAGCCTGCCGGTTTTTTACAGACAAAAGCAATATACACTCCGGGGATGAATATCAGGAAATAACCAAAGTTCTTCACCAGACCATTAAAAAAGTCGGGCAGGATATCGAAGCTCTCAGGTTTAATACGGCCATTTCGCAGATGATGATCTTTACCAACCTGTGCATTAAAAAAGGCAGGGTAAACCATGAAAGCGCCAGCCAGTTCGCCAGAATTCTTGCACCGTTCGCACCTCATCTTGCCGAGGAAATATGGGAAGTCCTCGGGCATCCTCCATCGATAGCCACCCAGGCATTCCCGGATTACAATGAAGAATTCCTTAAAAAAGATATATTCGAGTATCCCGTTTCATTCAACGGAAAATTGAGATTCAGGCTGAAACTGCCCCTGTCCATGCCGGATGAGGAAATAAAACAAGTCGTGGCAGAGCATGAATCCGCCCGGAAATGGCTGAGTGGTGAAGCGCCAAAGAAAATCATCGTGGTGAAGGGAAGGATCATTAATGTTGTGATTTGATTAATACCAGAAAAAGATGCGTGGAATTTCAAGGTTAATACTGATACTGATTGTCGGGGGATTTATCACGACCGTGATAATGTTCTTAACCAGGCACCCGGAAAACCCCGGGGGCATTCTCGTCGAATATAATGACAGCCTTGATAATCAAAGGATTATCATACGGGAATATGGACTTGCGGTGGACTCCTTTTATATTATCACCGGAAAAGTGAAAAGAAACCAGACTCTCTCCACCATTCTGAACGGATACGGAGTATCGCATGATACCATTCATGAACTGGCACTTGCCTCGATTGATGTATTTGACCTGAGAAAATTCAGGATGGGAAAGCCGTACAAGGTATTCTGCTCAAAAGACACCACACACAAGGTCCGGTACTTCATTTATGAGCACACACCCGTTGATTATGTAATGTTCGGCCTGGAAGACAGCATCCAGGTAAGAAGGCAGGAAAAAGAGGTCAATCTGATTCCACGGGAGGCTTCCGGGGTGATTACCTCTTCGCTCTGGAATACCATGGTGGACAACGGGCTTGATCCGATGCTTGCTTTTGAACTCTCCGAGATCTATGCATGGAGCATCGATTTCTTCGGACTTCAGAAAGAGGATGGTTTTAAAATCTATTATGAGGAGCAATTCGTTGATACCAACTACATCGGGCTGGGAAAAATCCACGGGGCTGTTTTCTGCCACGCCGGACAGGATTTTTACGCTGTCCCTTTCGTGCAGGACAGTGTGGAATCATTCTATGACCAGGACGGGAACAGCCTCAGGAAAGCCTTTCTGAAAGCTCCCCTGCGTTTTTCGAGGATTAGCTCCAGGTACTCACACAGCCGCCTGCATCCAATTCTTAAAATACGCCGACCTCACCTCGGGGTGGATTATGCCGCTCCCATCGGTACTCCAGTGCATGCGGTCGGGGATGGCAAGATCATCAGGACCGGGTACACCAAGGGCAACGGGAACTGGATCAAGATCCAGCACAACTCTGTTTATGCCACCGCCTACCTGCATCTGAGCCGGTACGGGAAAGGAATTCGGACGGGAACCTACATCAAACAGGGAGATATCATCGGGTATGTGGGAAGCACCGGACTCTCGACCGGTCCCCACCTGGACTTCCGTTTCTACAAAAATGGCTACCCGGTGGATCCGTTGAAAGTTAAGGCCCCTCCGGTAGAACCGGTTAAGGAAGAAAAACGGCATGCCTATGACTCTCTGTTGATGATTGCCATAGAGCGGCTTGATCAAATTGCCCTGCCGGATTCATCAGGCGCATTGGCCGCTAGTTCAGCCCTGGCAGGAGCTTCTCAATAAGAGACGAATAGTACTGATATTCAAGCTGATGAATGCGATAAGCCAGTGATTCCGGGCTGTCATCGGACCTTACTTCGCATTTTTCCTGGAGAATAATCCTGCCCTCATCGTATATCTCGTTCACATAATGAATACTTATCCCTGATTCCTTATCTCCACTGGCAATAACGGCTTCATGCACGTGCCTGCCGTACATTCCCTTGCCTCCATATTTGGGCAGCAAGGCGGGATGGATATTTATGATGCATTCAGGGAAGGCACGGATAAGATCTACAGGAATAAGCCATAAGAATCCGGCCAGAACAATGAGTGAGATTTCAAGCCGCCGGAGAAGGTCCGGGATCTCCGTGCTGTTGTAAAAGGTATCCCTGTCAAATACACGGGTGCTTACATTGAATCTCGCGGCCCTTTCCAGGACCATGGCACCGGGTTTGTTACTCAGAACGATGAATACCTCACCAAGTTCATGATCCCGGAAGTGTGACATGATTCTTTCAGCATTGGTGCCGGAACCCGATGCAAATATTGCGATCCGTTTCTTTCTCATTGATCTTTAGGAATAATTGATAATCCAGGATAATTCTAAAATAGACTTTTTTTACAAATATTTATGATTATGTATGGCAAAATTATTATATTTTCATTTCGTTAAATGAAGATTTTTGTTTGTTTTTTAGGCAGAAATCCATTTCTTTACACCGTTGTTTTAAAAACTAAACTTAAGTATTAATTAAAATCTTAGAACTATGTCTGACATTGCATC
>JAUVKJ010000082.1 GCA_030592145.1 Bacteroides sp. | reverse complement strand
GAACGGTCCGGAATGGGTAACATGGAATCACCCGATAGCTGGAATGTCCTGAATTTCTTACTTGGCGAAAGAAATGGCAACTGGAATGTAGGCAGCTGCTGAATGAATTCCGGGTCCGCAAAACCGTTGGTATACCCGGCTTTGGCTTTTTCGTTCACCAGTTCGATGTTCTCTTCGTTCTCATCATCAACCATAGTTGCCAGCACCCTTAGTTTGCTGCCCCTGAGGTAAACATCGTTCCCCCGCTCCAGTTCCGATAGCTGGCTTTCCGAGAGGCTGTGCAGGTTGATGCGGATCAGGGTATCCACCGCCACACCGAAATACTTTGAAAAGGCCATCAGGGCCTGTATGCCGGGCTCGGCAACCTCGTTCTCATACCCGCTCAGAGTGGAGCGTTTCATGCCCAGGATATGGGAAAGTTCGTCCTGTGTACGGTTCCTCCGCTTCCGCATGAGCTTTATGTTCTGGCTGAAGTACATGGTATTTTTTTTGTAGTTTTCATCCGGATTGATTATATTTTAATCGTATTGTATGACTAATTCCTAATCAAAATTACAACAAATATCTAAAAAACAAAATTTTCGGAGATTTTTTTATGGACATGCGGGAAAGAAATATCGTGCACCTGGACCTGGATACCTTTTTTGTGTCGGTCGAGCGTTTGAGAGACAGCAGCCTGGCAGGCAAGCCGGTGCTCATAGGGGGACTCTCGGACCGGGCGGTGGTTGCAAGCTGCAGCTATGAGGCCCGGCAGTACGGGGTGCATTCGGCCATGCCCATGAAACTGGCCCGGAACCTCTGCGAGGATGCAATCATCATCCGGGGCGACATGGAGATGTACACGAAATACTCCCGGATGGTCACTGAGGTCATTGCCGGGGAGGCTCCCATGTACGAAAAGGCCTCCATCGATGAGCATTACATTGATATTTCGGGGATGGACCGCTTCTTCGGCTGCATGAAATGGACCCGGGAGCTGAGGCGGAAGATCATTCATCATACGGGACTACCGATTTCTTACGGGCTCTCGGTGAACAAGATCGTTTCCAAAATCGCCACGGGGGAAGCCAAGCCCAACGGAGAACTGGAAGTGGTCCGCAGCCAGGTGCTCCCCTTCCTCTCCCCGCTTTCCATTAAAAAGATCCCCATGATCGGGGAAAAGACCTACCACCTGCTTCGCTCGATGGGCATACAGACCATAAATACCCTTCAACTCATGCCTGTGGAAATGATGGAGAGGGTACTGGGAAAGAACGGCCACGAGGTATGGAAGAAGGCCAACGGGATCGATACGGCCCCCGTAAAGCCTTACAGTGAGCGAAAATCCATCAGCACGGAACGAACCTTTGAAAAAGACAGCACCGACGTGGTCCACCTGAAGGAATTACTGGTGAGCATGGTGGAAAAGCTGGCTTACGAGCTCCGGAAAAAGCAAAAGCTGTGCGCATGTGTCACGGTGAAAATACGCTACTCCAACTTTGACACCCACACCCTGCAGAAAAGGATACCCTATACCTCCCTGGACCATACGCTGATCAGCACCGCCAAGGAACTGTTCGTGCGGCTGTATAAGCGCCGTATCCTGATCCGCCTGATCGGGGTCAGGCTCAGCCACCTGGTCGGCGGGGTGCAGCAACTGGACCTGTTCGAGGATACTCCCGAAATGATCCGGCTCTACCTGGCCCTGGATAAGCTCAGGTACCGCTACGGGAGAAAATCTATCCTCAGGGCCGTGGGAATCAGCAACCGGGAGGAAAGCATGAAGTGTGAGTGTGATGGAAGTGTGGGTGTGGTACACACCCCGGAGGACAGTCCCCTGCCGGAGAACATCAGACAGCGGGCCAGCTGGCAGATGGGCGGAAGCACCTTCAAGCGCCTCTGGAAGATCAACCGCTCCGATTATTTGACGGGTAACAGAACATAATCACCCCCGCACTCATGCCTTCATGTACTTAAACTGCCATTCATATTACAGCCTCCGCTACGGCACTATGCCCGTGGAAACCCTGGTCGAACAGGCCGCCGGGAAAGCTGTGCCTGCCCTGGCCCTGACAGATATCAACAATTCCACGGGTACGATGGATTTTATCAGGGCCTGCCGCCGGCACGGAGTACATCCCATCGCCGGGATCGAGTTCCGCGACGGGAACCGCCTGCTCTACACCGGCATCGCGCGAAACAACGAGGGATTCCGGGAACTGAACGAATTCCTTTCCGTCTGCAATATCAGCAAGAAACCCCTTCCCCCCGATCCTCCTCCCTTCCGGAACGCATACGTCGTTTTTCCCTTCGGCCGAAAAACCCCCTCCCAACTGCTCGGCAATGAATACATGGGGGTACGGCTTGCCGGGGTCCGCAAGCTTTTCTCCTCGCCTTTCCGGCACCGGCAGGAAAAGCTCCTCATCATGCAGCCGGTGACCTTCGGCAGCCGGGAGGATTATACCATTCATACACATCTCAGGGCAGTGGACAACAACACCCTACTCAGCAAGATCAACGGGGAACACCTGGCGGCAAAGGACGAGCATTTCCGCCCCCTGGATGAGTTCCTGGATGCTTTTCGCGGCTACCCCGAGATCATCAGGAATACAGAGTCCCTGATTGGAGACTGCCGGATCGGTTTTGATTTCAGCACCATCAAGAACAAGAACTGCTTCACCGTCAGCCGTTACGACGACAAACTGCTGCTTGAAAAACTGGCCCTGGACGGACTGCTTTACCGATACGGCAAAAACAACCCGGAAGCCCGGCGCCGTGTGAAACATGAACTGGAGATCATCGACCGCCTGGGATTCTCGGCCTACTTCCTGATCACATGGGATGTCATACGCTATTCTATGTCCCGCGGATTTTATCATGTGGGGCGTGGAAGCGGAGCCAATTCCATAGTAGCTTACTGCCTGAAGATCACGGATGTTGACCCCATTGAGCTCGACCTTTACTTTGAGCGTTTCATCAACCCGAAACGGACGAGTCCCCCGGACTTCGACATCGACTATTCCTGGAAGGAGCGCGACGAGGTACTGGATTACATCTTCAAGCGATACGGAAAGAAGCACACGGCCCTGCTGGGCACCATCTCCACCTTCCGTGACCGGTCGATCGTGAGGGAACTGGGCAAGGTTTACGGGCTTCCCAAACCGGAGATCGACCACCTGGTACAGTACCCCGACGACATGCTGAACCGCAGCCAGATCACCGGAAAGATCATGTACATCGGGCATAAGATCATTGATTTCCCAAACCAGCGAAGCATACATGCAGGAGGAGTGCTGATTTCGGAAGAACCCATCACTGCCTATACGGCGCTGGACATGCCTCCCAAAGGCTTCCAGACCACGCAGTGGGACATGTACGTGGCCGAGGAGATCGGCTTCGAGAAACTCGACATCCTTAGCCAGCGCGGCATCGGGCATATTAAGGAATGCGTTGACATTGTCCTGGACAACCGGAAAAAGAAAATTGACGTGCACGATGTGGAGGCCTTCAAGAAGAATCCGAAGATAAGGGAGCAGCTGAGGCGGGGCGAGACAAGCGGCTGCTTCTACGTTGAGAGTCCCGCCATGAGGGGACTCCTGAAAAAACTCCGCTGCGACAACTACATCAGCCTGGTGGCGGCCAGTTCCATCATCCGCCCGGGGGTGTCCAAATCCGGCATGATGCGCGAGTACATCTGGCGTTTCCACCACCCCGGCGAGTTCGAATACATCCACCCGGTCATGGAGGAGCAGTTGAAGGAGACTTTCGGGGTCATGGTCTACCAGGAGGATGTGATTAAGATCTGTCATCATTTCGCGGGACTCGACCTGGCTGATGCAGATGTGCTCCGAAGGGCCATGAGCGGGAAATTCCGATCGAAAAATGAATTCAAACGCATTGCTGCCAGGTACTTCGAAAACTGCAGGCAGCGGGGCTATCCCGACGAGATGGCCCGTGAGGTATGGAGGCAAATCGAGTCCTTTGCCGGTTATTCCTTCTCCAAGGCCCATTCGGCCTCCTACGCGGTGGAAAGTTTCCAGAGCCTCTACCTGAAATCCCATTTCCCCCTGGAGTTCATGGTAGCCGTGATCAATAATTTCGGCGGCTTCTACCGCACCTGGGTGTATGTCAACGAGGCCCGTCGCTGCGGCGCCGTGATCAGCCTTCCCTGCATTAACCTCAGCCGGTACAAGACATCCATCCGGGGAAAAGAAATCTTCCCGGGCTTCGTACACATTGCCAACCTGGAAACCAGGACTATATCGGCCTTTCTCGAAGAGCGTGAACAACACGGTCACTACAAGAGCCTGGAAGATTTTGTGAGCAGGGTCCCCATCGGGATAGAACAGCTTGTTATCCTGATCCGGATCGGCGCTTTCCGGTTTACCGGCAGAGGGAAAAAGGTTCTGCTCTGGGATGCTCACATGCAATTGGGAAAGAGCACCCCTGCCAGGCGCGAACAAATGCTGTTTCACAGCCCTGAAAAAAAATTCAAACTCCCTGATCTCGAAGAAGATGCCCTGGAAGACGCCTACGACGAGATCGAGTTGCTGGGATTCCCGGTCACGCTCACCGCCTTTGACATGCTCAAAACCTCCTTCCGGGGCGCCCTCATGGCCCGTGACCTCATGAAACACGTAGGCAGGAAGGTGAGAATGCTTGGAAACCTGGTCACTATAAAAAATGTGAAGACTGTCAAAAAGGAGTGGATGCATTTTGCAGCTTTCCTGGATGCCGAAGGGGAATTCTTCGATACCGTCCACTTCCCGAAATCCCTGAAAAACTACCCCTTCCGCGGCTACGGTGTCTACCTCATTCTCGGCGAGGTAACCGAAGAACTCGGTTTCCCGGGCATCACCGTGGAAAAACTGGCCAGGCTGCCGGTCCGGACAGATCCAAGATATTGAGTCTTTTTTGAAATTCGATCCGCTATACTTAAATTTATAGTCTATTTACTATTCCGGTAAGGGCATATGAAGGGATTCAGTATATCAAAACGGGGAAATGTGAAGGAAAACATTAATCGGATCCTGCTCGGACAGATCGATTATAGCCTCAAACACTGCACGGGAGATCAAAAGGATGTGCATAAATCCATACATGAGATCCGCAAGAGTATCAAGCGGATACGTGCTGTACTTCGATTGATACGTGAAGAAATCGGTTACAGTTCCTATTACAGGGAAAATGTATTTTACCGGAACATAAACCGGAGCACTTCAGATTTCAGAACGTACGATGTCCTGGTCCTTACCCTTGAAATGCTTCGGTCCGATCTTTCAAAGACTATCCCGGGTGAAACGTTTGAACCATTGATTGAATCGGTCCGGGAGCAAAGGGGAAAAATGCTGTCAGGAATGCTGTCCGCAGACGGGGTCCTTCATGATCTTTCGGAGAACTTTCTCCAGGCAAAAGAAAGGATCTCCGATCTCCCCATAGAACATGATAATTTCGAAGTGTTCGCCGGGGGTCTGCATCGTATGTACCAGCAGGGCCGGGACTACCTTTCCACCGCACGAAAAAATCCCGAGGCTCATCATCTCCATGATATGAGAAAACGAATGAAGTACCTGTGGCACCAGATCGAGATCCTGAGACCGGTTTATCCGGGTCCCCTGAAAGCCTATGCAGACTCCCTTGAAAACATTACCGGGAACCTGGGTGTATACCACGACCTGGATGTACTGTCAGAATTCCTGCAGAAAGATGACACGGGACTGAAGGAGCGAATTCAGGAAACCCTTCTGGATGCCTGTGAACACAAAAAAGCTGCACTGCTATTGAAGATATGGAGCCGTGCCGGCGCTGCTTTCAGTGAAAAACCCCGGGCACTTGTATACCGCATGGGGGAATACTGGAAGATTTACTACCGCATAACTTCATAAAAACATAAACCACAAATCCCGAATGATGAAAAAACAAAAAAGCCAGGCATGGATAAAGGTATTCCAGGAAGTGAACGTACTGATGGAACGCAACCTGGACAAATGGAGCACGATTGAAGAGATCCGTAAGACCTATGATGAATTCATCAGCAATCTCAAGAAATTAAAGGATCTTCAGCCGGAGCTGGAAAAAGATCTTGCACCGGTGGAACAGGAGCTGTCTGAAAAACGAATGCTCCTGGTTCAGAAGGTATTTCCTGTTGGCAGCATTCTCGAGGTTTATGCCGTGGACCATCGCATCGGAAAAAAATTCAATGCCCTGCTCATCGGCAGGAAACAACTGGAATCATACAGCAGTAAGGAACTGCTTGATCATGCCACCCGCATCCATAAGCTGACAGATAAGTATATGGAGCAGATTAGTCCCGCGCCAGATATTAAACGATACGGACTTACCCGGTCGATGATGGATGAGCTGAACTCGGCAAACCATCAGTTTCAGTCCGCCCGTAAGCTCCGGAGCGACGTCATCAGCTACCGGAAAAAAACCCGGAAAAAATCGGAAGAGCTGATCAGGGCCAACAGGAAACTGTTAAAGAATCGACTGAATAAGCTTATGACTGTTTTTTCCGGAACGCACCCCGCATTCTACCTGGAATACAGCAAGATCAACACCAAAAACTAAGCGTGTTAATTTGACATTCTGCTCCGGGTTTCTTAACTTATGTAAAATTTCTCCCACGGGGTTAAAGCCTGAGTTTTTCCGATAAATTATTATGTCTAATTTAAACCCTTAACCATGAAAAAACATCTGAGAACTCTGTTGACCTTCCTGCTTGTTGTCTTAGCACTAATGGCTTATTCGCAGAACGATGTCGTTGTCGTAATCGACTATATGAAAGTTAAACCCGGAGAATCGGGTAAATACCTTGAGCTTGAGAAAGAATGGAAGAAGATCCATGAAGCCAGGCTGGAAAAAGGCTATATTACCGGATGGCAGCTCTGGCAGAAAATGTATGCCGGTGCAGAAGATGAATACCAATTCATAGTCATTGAATGGTACGAGAATTTTCACAAGACCAGTGAGATTGAGATGGGGTATACAAAGGTAATTCCTGAATTGTATTCGGAAGAAAAGTTTGATGCACTGATGGAAAGGACCCTGAGCACCCGTATTTTAGTAAGAACAGATGTAATGGAGCGTGTTGCAACCGCAGAAAACACCAAGCCGACTTCTTTTATTTATGTATCCCCGATGAAAGTTAAACCCGGTAAATACCAGGACTATGTAAAAATGGAAAGGGATATTTTCAAACCAATGCATGAAGAATTTATCAGGCGCGGAAACATGAGCAGCTGGAGTATCTGGGTGAAACGGCTAAGGGAAGA
>JAUVKJ010000044.1 GCA_030592145.1 Bacteroides sp. | reverse complement strand
GCATTGCAGGGTAGCTACGTTTGGAAGAGATAAGTACTGAAAGCATCTAAGTACGAAGCTCACCTCAAGATGAGATCTCCCTTAAGGGTCGTTAAAGACGATGACGTTGATAGGTCGCAGGTGTAAAGGCAGTAATGTCATAGCCGAGCGATACTAATTACCCGTAAGCTTTCTCTGGATTTTTACAAGACTCATTTTAAAAATTTAATCTCTTTCCTTTACGTTAAAATATTGAAAGTCTTAAGGTGACTATAGCGATGGGGAACCACCTCTTTCCATTCCGAACAGAGAAGTTAAGCCCATCAGCGCCGATGGTACTGCGTTTGTGGAAGAGTAGGTCGTTGCCGACTTTTTAAAACCCGGGTTCTTTTGAGCCCGGGTTTTTGTATGCTCAAATGGCAGGAAGAAAAACGCAACTCCAAATATCTCGGTGAAATACAGTCTTTTCAATTACAATACTATTGCAGAAGAACATCTTTAATTCTCGCTTCTTCTTGGTACTCCACATCCGTATTGATCTTCCAAAGGTTGATATCCAGCCCCTGAGTGATCTTATCAGCCGCCAGTATTCCCATTAAGATTGAATGGTCTTGGTTGTTGTATTTGAATGCACCATAGCGCCCGATGGGAATTAGGTTATCAATCGTGTCGAGATAATTCTCCACCTTATTCAAGTTCAACTGGTAACCTGTTTCATAAACTGGGTAGCACTTTGGCACCCGTAGTATATAAGAATCTAATATTTTCGTCTGGGCCGGGACAAGCTTTAGCAAGCGTATTTCTTTCTTGGCCAGCTCTGCAATGTTTTCATCTTGATCTTTCCAGATATGGTCATTGTCGAAAGCCCAATATTCCATGCACAGAATTGTGGTCTTTTTGTCGCGATTCAGTTCCTTGCTCCAGTTTCGAAAATTCGTGATCCTACCATGTTTCACCTCGGGTGAATGCACGTAAATCCAGTTATCGCTGAATAGTTCCACGGAATCCACTTCCAGGTAAACAAGTATAGTATTACGAAAATAGAGTTTTTCCGTTGCTCGGATAACATCTTTCGGGACATTCTGTAAGCCCTTGACCAAAACTGTTAGCGGCATGGTCGACACTACGAGGTCAGCTGTCACAATAACTCCGTCCTTAAGTTCAACTCCCGTAATTTTCCCGTCGGCATTCTGAACAACACGTTTAACAGATGTTTGTAGATTCAACTTTCCTCCATGCTCTTTTATGTAATCTGCAGCGTATTTATACAAAGAACCGGTACCATTAATCGGGTAAGCAAACTGGTCGAGCAATGTTTTATGTTTGTCTCCAATATTTCCGAAAATAGCGCTTATTACGGCTTCCCATAGCGAAAGCGACTTAATTCGTTGTGCAGCCCAGTCAGCATCGATCTTTGAGCATGGTATCCCCCAGAGCTTTTCAGAATAATGCTTAAAGAAGATCTCAAAAAGTTTACGACCGAACCTGTTTGAGACCCATTCCTCAAACGTAGTCGGGTTTTTATTAGGGAACATCTTGATAATCAGATATTCCCAGAGAATCTGTATAATGGTAATCAATGACAAGTTCCTAAGTACATTGAAGAGCTTGATTGGATAATTGAAAAACTTGTTGCGGTAATAAATTCGCGTAAGACGGTTCACCATTGTATAATCACCTTTTAATAGAGTGGTAAAGAATTCATTAATATGTTTTTCTTTGGAGAAGAAGCGGTGAGGACCAATGTCGACCCTCTGTCCCCATAGGTTAAAACTGCGTGCCATCCCCCCTATAAAAGGGGATGCCTCGTACACTTCAACTTTAATTCCCGATTTTGCAAACTCATAACCGCAGGCTAAACCAGCTGGCCCCGCACCAATAATCAGAACTGTTTTACTCATCCTATGTTTGTTAATCTGTATTTTTGTTTGATAAAGCTACGTAGCACATTCTAATCCATTAATTTTAAATTAATAATTATATGTTAAATATCATTAGGGCTGATTGTATTGCGCATTTTCAGCGCTGCATTTTGTGGACTTCCTCTATGAATCGTATGGCGACGGGAAGGGAAAATTCACTATCTGACTCGCGGATCATGGACTCAGGGTGCCACTGTAACCCAAGGATGAATGGATGCCCGGTGTGGTTAAGAGGCTCAATGGCTTCAATGATCCCGTCCGGAGCAAAAGCGGCAGCCCGGAATCCGGGTGCGATCCGTTCTACTGCCTGGTGATGGTGGCTGTTTACCAGGCCACTGTCTGAGGAAACAATCCCGGACAGGAGGGTTCCCTCAACGACCCGGACCATATGCTTACCCTCGGTCCGGTGAAGGATAGTGGTATCATAGTCGGAAGGAATATCGATGATAAGACTTCCACGGTTGGCCACATTCAGGATCTGGTGTCCGCGGCAGATGCACAACAGCGGGATATCATTCTCCATCGCATACCGGATCATACTCAGCTCAAGAGTATCCCGGCGATAATCAATGGGTCCGCAGCGGTCCACCTCCGGCGCTTTCCCGTATAAGGCAGGATCGATATCGGGTCCCCCAGAAATGATTATTCCATTGGCAAGAGACAAAAAATGCATAATGGAATCGGCTGGAACCGTATACATATTGATCCGCTCTATTGTGTTGTCAGCCCGTGAAAGCCAGTTCATAAATAAGTTCCCATATTCCCTGGAGACCAGGACTACCGGTTTTGAGGATGGTGTCTTGCAAGCTCCCGCGAAAAGCAGGATGATAATAAGCGAATGAATGGTTGCTTTCCTGAACATTTTATAAAAATAGTAAAATTTGCCCGCCTTGCAGCCGTTATAAATATGCTAACTTTGAATGCATGAAGAATGTTCCAGTCCTCTTGCTGTTGCTGCTTATCCAGTTCCAGGGATTCAGCCAAAGAATCCAGGAAAGACAGGAATTCCAGGAATCACAGGATATGCCGGAAGGAATGAATATTCAGGCAAAACAGGATACTGTACCCAACTTTGTAAAGACCTGGATCATGGCGGAGGATTTTACGGTCATGCTGAATCACGAAATGGATACCGCCCAGACGGGATTCCAGGTTTCCAGCCCGGTCTATCGAAATAGCATTTCGCAGGCTTACCTGGGGAACATCGGATTGCAAACCCGGGATAATCTGTATTTTAACAGGAACCTTCAGACTGACTATTTTTTCCTCAGGCCTTTTACTTCTTATTTATATACACCTGAGAATAATGTCTATTATAATATCACAAAACCTTTTACCCTCCTTGAATACTTTGCTTCGACGGGGGACAGACAGAAGCGTGAAGAAATTTTCCATGCTATTCATACTCAGAATATTACACCCTTCCTTAATATGGGATTTGACATCCGGTTTCTTGGATCGGAAGGAACATATCTGCGGCAGAAATCAAAATTCAACAGCGTCAGCCTTTTTGGATCCTATACCGGGAAAGACTATTCCATCCATTCCAGTTTTCATATGAATACACAGAATGCCCAGGAGAACGGCGGACTTAAAAATGACAGCATCTTCATGAATTCACAGAAGGATGAAAGAGCTTATGAGGTGAACCTGAATGATGCGGAATCCACCATGCGGAATCTAAACTATCATTTCACACAGCGGTATAAATTCGGCAAAGCCGAGCAGATTCCGGACACTACCAGTGAAACGGGATTCAGGCGATTGAGAGAGCGGACCACAAAAACCGGATCCTTGATCCATAACCTTGAATTCCAGCGGAATTACCGGTTGTATGAAGACATGATAAAGGATAACAACAGGGATTTTTACCCGAATTATTACATCGATCCCAACCAGACATTTGATTCAACCTATTACCGTTCCCTATCCAATACCTTCCAGCTGATGCTGGATGAAAATCCAAACCGGGAAACGGATTTTGGAGCAAGGGCATTTCTCAGACATGACTGGGTGAAGTATTCATTCAATACTCCGGCGGATACAACTGTCAACAACGGCGATACGACGATAGTCAGCCATAAGGATTATCAGTATCAGAACGTTCATATCGGGGCCAGTTTTTTGCATACCGTGGGTGCCGGATGGGACTGGATGGCCAGGGGGCAGTACTATCTTTTTGGCTATAAAGCTACAGACCTGGTCCTGGATGGCTATATAACCAAACGGTTCCAGGGCAAAAAAGGAGAATCCATGATCAGTATATCCGGCAAGTTTGCCATTGAAGAACCGGATCATTTCCTGAGCTTCTACGAGTCAAATAATTACAGATGGTATAATGATTTCAGGAAGACAAAGGATATCCGGGGTTCCCTGACCATCAGCAATGAAGCCATTAAGGCCCTGGGACGTGTTGATTTCTCCCTGGTCAGCGACCTGGTATTCTTCAATGATTCTGCCGTACCTGTCCAGCATCAGCCCGTTGTAACAGTCATCAGCGGGGAATTGAGAAAAAATTTCAAACTGGGGATATTTCATTCCAACCACCAGATCCATTACCAGGTCAGCAGTAATAATAATGTGACCCGAATTCCCGATCTTTCCTATTACACTTCAAACTTCCTGGGTTTTACCGTAGTAAAAAATGCCCTGACGGCTGAGATCGGCTTTGACCTGTATTACTATACAAAATACAGAGCATTGGCATTTGCCCCCTCCACCGGAACATTTTACAACCAGGATGTACGCGAGATCGGGAATTATCCCTATCTGAACCTGTTCCTGAACGCAAAACTGAAAAGGACCCGGTTTTATCTTCGATGGGACCATACTTATGCCGGACAGATCAAGAAAAACTATTTTCATGTACTGAATTATCCGACGCGCGGGAGGGTTGTTAAAATAGGCCTTTCCTGGACATTCTACAATTGATCTCCTGAATTGTTCATTTATAATAATGCTTTGATTTTGTAGGCTGCAATGCAATTACTAAATTGTTGACATTCAAGTCCGACATATGATCATGCGGATTCCGACCCTTCGTTTATTGCTGATGCTTCTTGTTCTTACATCAGCTGCCTGCAAAAGTGATCCTGACAGATCCTTTTCCAGGCGTCATGTCAATGATCTTCCACAGATCCTCGAGAGAGGCAGGATGGTAGCCATAACCAATTTTAATTCGACCGATTATTTTATTTACCGCGGACAGCTCATGGGCTACCAGTATGAATTGCTCCAGGACCTGGCAGATTACCTGAACATCCGTCTTGAGATTGTGGTGAGCAATGACCTGGAAGAAACTTTCAACTGCCTGCGCATGGGCGATTGTGACCTAATTGCCCTGAACCTGACCATTACGAAAGAACGCATAAAGAAATTCGATTTTACCATTCCACACAGCCAGACAAGACAGGTTCTTGTTCAGAGAAAACCGGACGGGTGGAAAAAGATGACCGAATCCCGGATTGAAAGGGAATTGATCCGGAATCAACTGGAGCTGGGAGGCAAGAAAGTATATGTCCAGCAAAATTCATCCTATTACGAGCGTATGCAGAACCTTGCCGAAGAAATCGGCGATACCATTGAAATCATTGACGTGCCGGAAGAAGCTGAAACCCTGATCATGCTGGTAGCGGACCGACAGATTGATTATACGGTATGCGATGAGAATGTTGCCCTGGTGAACCAGACCTATTATCCCAACCTGGATGTACAAACCGCGGTCAGTTTTCCACAAAACCTTGCCTGGGCTGTAAATTCGGGGGCTAACGAACTCCGTAAGCAGATCAATGTCTGGTTGGCGGAGTACCGGAAATCAACCCGGTATGCGGTCATTTACAACAAGTATTTTAAAAACAGCAGGTCAGCCAGTATTATGAAAAGCGAACTTTATACACTGGGTTCCGGGAAGATATCCGAATACGATGATTATATCAAGGAATACAGCCGGGAGATCGGGTGGGACTGGCGATTACTGGCTTCCCTGATCTACCAGGAATCCCGTTTTGATCCACGGGCCCGCTCATGGGCCGGTGCATTCGGACTGATGCAATTGATGCCAACAACGGCCCGCAGGTTTGGTGTTTCACAACGCTCGCCTGCAAATGAACAGATACGTGCCGGAACTAAGTTCATCCAATGGCTTGATAAGCGTTTTGAGAATGCTATACCCGACCCGGAAGAACGGGTTAAGTTTATCCTGGCGGCCTATAATGTGGGACCCGGACATATATTCGACGCCATCACCCTGGCTGAAAAGAATGGCGTGGATTCAGGGATCTGGTACGATAATGTGGATGTGTGCCTGCTGAAAAAATCAGATCCCAAATATTACCGGGATCCGGATGTGAAATATGGCTATGCCCGGGGAAGGGAAACCTACAATTATGTGATCCAGGTGCTCGAACGTTACGAACATTATAAAAATATTATTGAAGAACAACCCTATCCAGGCTCCTGACGACATCCAGGAATTCTGAAAGGATCATAGCCGTTGCTCCCCATATCTGCTCTTTACCGATCTGATAATAAGGAACCCTGACTGGTTTGTTTACAAGTGTCCGTAGTTCTTCTCTGACGTTTGCAGGTGACAGCAGATCTGAGAGGGGGACTTCAATCAGGTATGCAACTTCCGAAGGCTCCGGACAGAAGACCGGTTTCTCAGGATATACCCCGACAAAGGGAGATACATTAATACCGCTGACCGGAATATGAAGCTTGCTGAGTTCTCCGATTATCCGGATAGCTGAATTGTCAATTCCAAGTTCTTCATGTGTCTCACGCAATGCTGTTGCTTCCAGGTCAGGATCCCTTCCTTCATGTTTACCGCCGGGCAAACTTACCTGCTTGCTGTGGGCACCCGCGTATTCAGGTCTTCTCATAAGGACAAGATGCCATCTCTCCCCATTTCTGTACAGAAGGATCATAACTGCTGCATTACGGAATAATCCATGACTGTTCTCCAACCGTAACTCAGGAGCCATTTTAAATTGTGATTCCGGACCCGGTAAATCCTTACGCAGGGATTGGCTGAGCTTGCTTATAAATCCATCGGTCCTTTCCATATGCCCTACGAAAATAAGTATTTCCCCAAGATCATAGCTTTTCGTTTGGCAAATTGCCGGCATTTTTGTATTTTATTGCTGTTCACCCCTAAACATATTTATGATGAAAAGAATGTTAGTCCCTTTGTTTATCCTGCTTTTCACCCTCAGCTTATCAGCTCAGGAGAATGACTCAATTCTTCTCGAGGAAGTTAAAAGTCTAAAGAAAGAGCTTGGTCTTCAGAAAAAGAAAACCAAGAGCCTGCAATCGAAAATTTACAAGTTGCAAAAAACCCTGGAAGAAGCCATCAAGGAAGCAGAACAGGCTTTTACCGAGACGGATGAGGCTATGGAAAAGAATAGTGCCAGGTCATCCGAACTGGAACAGGTACTGAAAGCATCCGAGGAGAAAGCCCTTGAGAGCCGGACCACAATGGCCGATTGGACAAAAAAAATGATGATGATCCTTGCCTTGGTTTCCCTTCTTTTTTTCATTGTTCTCCTGGTTCTTGTAATAACAAACCGAAAGCGTATCGACAGGGACTACCAGAAGCTGGAAGTCAAAGTCGACAATACCAAAGAAGCCCTTGGCCTGGAGATCAGGAGTGCTATGAATAAGCATGAGGAAGATCATAAGGCCCTGAAGGCTGAGATTGAGAAAGGTAAAAAGTAAGGAATCCGCCTAAGCTAATTCCGGAACGGAGACCGGGCCGGTCTTCTGGATTTTATTCAAACCGTATGGCCCGGGCCGGACTGATCCTGGAGATGACCATCGACGGAACGATGAGCATAAGGATGATGATTCCGGCCGTGCCCAGGTTTAGTGCCAGGATATAGAGCACATTCAGGTTGATGGGCACAGTGGCAAGATAATAGGATGACTGGTCGAGTTTTATAAACCCGAAGTAATTTTGTACAAGACATATCCCGATGCCTATTATGTTCCCCAGGATAAGCCCCTTCAGGATCATGAAACCAGACTGGTAGAGAAAAATTTCCCGGATGCTTACATTGGGACTTCCAAGGGCTTTGAGGATGCCGATCATATTGGTCCGGTCCAGGATCAGTATCAGCAATCCTGAAACCATATTAAATCCTGCGACCACAAGCATCAGGATCAGGATGATCAGGACGTTCATGTCCTGGAGGTTCAGCCAGTCAAAGATCTGTGGATATTTATCACGAATATTAACCACCCTCAGCCTGGAGCCATCTTCTTCAAAGCCAAATCCGACGCGGTTCATTACCCGGTAAGTCTGCTCCTCGAGATCCCTGAAATCATTGATGTTCACTTCAAATCCACTGATCTGTTCCCCGGTCCAGTTATTAAGCCGCTGAATATGCCGGATGTCTCCGAAAACGAAAATCTTATCAAATTCTTCCAGGCTTGTTTCAAATATTCCCGCTACCGTAAACCGTCTCATCCTGGGGGGATCCTGGATGAAATACATTAAGAAGTCATCATTCAGTTCCAGCTTCAGCAGGGATGCAATGTACCGCGAGATCATCACATTATTGCTTTGCACGGAATCCAGTATGACAGGAATTGTTCCTTCCTGCAGGTAATCCTCCAGAAAGTCCCAATCATGATCCGGGCCCACACCCTTCAGCACAACTCCCTGGATATCGGATTTTGTTTTAATTATTCCTGCCTTGGTGGCAAATACCTGCACATTTTTAATGGCCGGGTCCGTTCTCAGCTTATCGAGGAACTCCTGCTGGCTGTCAATGGGCCTGGTTTCATAGGAGATATTCGAATCAAAATTAAGGATCTGGATATGCGAAGCGAATCCCACAACTTTCCGGCTGATCTCATTTTTGAAACCGGTTACCACGGCCACAGCGATGATCATGACTGCAAGACCCAGGGAAATACCGAATACGGCCACATCAAGGATCGAACGGGAAATACTTTTACCCTTGTCCCTGCTGAAAATCAGCTTTCTGGCAATAAAGAACTCTGTATTTACGAGACGTTTCACTAAAAATGATTTACTTTAGCCGTTCGATTTCGCGCAAGTAAATTTAGTCTTTTTGTGCATTCAAAGATACTCAGTACCACTTTCCTTGCCATTGCGGCCTGCCTTTTATGGTCAACCGCTTTTGTCGGCGTAAAGATCGGGTTGAATTATTCCACACCACTGCAGTTTGCCGGTATCAGATTCTTTTTGGCAGGATTATACATTCTGCCTTTCTGCGGCAATCTGAAGAACTCAATTCACCTGATAAGGCAGAACTGGAAACAGGTGGCCCGGCTTGGTTTTTTCCAGACCTTACTTCTTTATACATGTTTCTACATTGGCATCAGCCTGGTACCCGCCTCACTAACTGCCATTATCATTGGTGCCAGTCCCATGTTCTCAGCCATAATTGCACACATACTCCTGAAAGATGACCGCCTCTCATTTCGTAAACTGGGATCCATTTCCCTGGGTCTGGCAGGAGTGGTGATCATTGCTGCCAGCAGGGAGAACTTCAGCTGGCAAGAGGGAAAGGAATTCTGGGGCATCCTCATCCTGATTGCTGCCAATATCGCCGGAAACATTGGCAATGTAGTGATCGTAAAATACAGGGATGGCCTGCCCCCCATATTGCTGAATTCGGCCCAGTTGATGACTGGTGGACTCGCATTGATCCTTATTTCCATTCCTTTTGAAGGCCTGAGCTTTAGCCTTAACGAATTACCATATTATATTTCTCTGGGCTGGCTGAGTTTCATGTCCGCCGCTGCATTCACCATCTGGTTTGT
>JAUVKJ010000282.1 GCA_030592145.1 Bacteroides sp. | reverse complement strand
AGGTCGGAGTAATAGATATTGGGTATGGACAGGCTGGTTCCTATATGCACCTGTGAGGGTGCATTGGAATAGATGATGCAATTCTGAATTTCAGGGCTTGAACTTGTGAGGAAACAACCTCCTCCCTGACCAGACTGGTTGTAAGCGATGGTGTTATTGGTCATGATGGCGTTGGTATTGTTAAGATAGATCCCGCCGCCGGATGAAACTGCTGTATTGTTGACAATCAGGTTGTTGATCATCCTCGGATAGGAGGTATTTGTGGCATAAAGGCCCCCTCCCCAACTGGTATTTGCGTAATTGTTTGAAATAATATTGTTAAGCGCTGTAAAAGTGGAAGACTCGCTTTTGATACCGCCGCCGGATTTGGCGGTATTGTGATGAATGAGGTTGTCATACATTTTTATCTCTGAACCACCCCAGAACCCGATGGCCCCTCCTTGATCGGCGGTGTTATCATGGAACTCATTATTTCTCAGGTAAAATTCCCCGCCCTGCGTAAACACTGCTCCACCCAGGCTGCCTGCCGTATTATTGGTAAACAGGCAGCTGTCAATAGTAAAATCGCCACCCGGATTTCCGGTTATTGCCCCCCCGTTACTCTGAGCATAATTATGATCGAAATGGCAGGCACGGATCATCAGGTTGGTATGGTTCCCGGGAATATACATAGCACCGCCCCAGTATGTTGAAACAGACGCACCAAGTGCTTTTGCATAAGAAAATTTGCAGCAATAAAATCTTGAATTGTCAGAGCCGGCAAAGTGAATGCCGTTCCAACTTCCGGCAATATCATTAAGATCTGAATAGAAGTTTGAGTGATCCAACCGGGTAAACAGAATGGTATCATTCTCCTTTCCGAGAGCCTGGATAACACCCTGGATAACAAATTCATAATAACCCTGAAAATCAACACTTACCCCTGATTCTATAGTCAGGGTTTCTCCTGATTGCAGGGTAATATCTCCCTGAACAATATAAGGAGAGCCGGCTTTTGTCCAGGTCCCCGAAACATTCCCGGCAGGAACGGTGGTACTCGCTGGAAGGTCTGCAGATACAGCAAATGCTGCTGCAGTTAAGAAGGCAATGAGGATCTTTTTCATGGCGTTAAGGTTTCTGGATGCATTTGAATAAAAGTATACAATTATGACTGAAAAGTCAATGCAAAGGATGCTTGGTCATACGGCCGGCGTTGGGAATACGGTTCCGTTTTAATGCATTATCATGAGCTTCCGGGTGCCGATGACCTTTCCTTGCTGTATGGCACGGATGAAGTAGACACCATTTTCAAGTCCGCTGACATCCATTGTGTACATCTCCGTTCCGGCGGGCAGCAAGTCGTTCCTGACCAGGCTTCCGGTATGGCTGAATAACTGTATCCCGAGGGGTTCGGCCAGGGTTTCGGCAAATACCAGGTAAGCTTCCCGGGTGGCCGGGTTGGGATAGACCAGCATGGACAGGTCTTTTGCCTGCATGTAATCCCTGACGGAGACAGGCCCAACCGGATCTCCGTTCAGCTCCGGATCATTGCTGGCCGCCTGGTAAACATTATGGTTCTCCGCATCCTGTATAAAGACCACCACGAAGAGCATCTCCTTATTGAGTATTTTTTCACTAATCTCCCAGCTCAGAGGCATTTGTTCCGTATCGCCGGGATTCCAGGACCGGATCAGGCTTACACCGGCTGCATTGGGAACCATATCCCGGACCGCATTTTCAAAGACCGAGACAGAACCGGCTCCGGCATATGACTGATCGTCTATAAGCTTTTCAACAACAACGGTATACACGATATATTCCTTATCGGGCAATGTTTCCAGAGCCTTAAGATCAATTGTGATATCGAGTTTGTTATCCTGCTCAGTCACATTCAGACCTATTTCGAATGATGGATCTACCAGGGCACGGGTAAACAGATCCAGGGTATCCAGGTCATTATCGCTGAAATCGTAGGTCATCAGTCCCGAGATCCCCCCGTCTATCAACATGTAAGGAACCTGGCGGGTACCATAGAACAGGCTCCGGGCACTGGACGGTGCAGGATTGTCCTGGTTTATCTTATCTGCAAATCCGATGACTTCGGCATGGTATTGTACGTCGATCACATCCAGGTAATTATTCATAACCAGCTGGTTTATCCTCTGGTTCGCGTCATTGCTCCCGCTTATCCCGGAATTGGTGAAATGTTCGATTAGTACAACCCTGGAACGTTCCCCGATCCAGACATTATCAAAAGCAAAGCCTTCGTTCTCAACCACACTTGAACCGGAGGAACCATAGGCAATCCTGAACTGTACCCTGGACTTCCCGTACAGGTCATCCAGGTCATGCCTGGACTGTTTCCAGTCTTCGAACTTTTCGAAAATGAAGCCGCCCGTCCATCCTTCTCCCTGTCCCCCGGGACCATTCTGGATCCGGAAGGTATTATACCAGTTGATGCTGCCATCATCGACGGCGCCCACGTTATGCCAGTTTTTGCCATCATCGTGAGTATACTGGAGGACTGCACCGTCCCTGTCGCGGTCGGAGGAAACTTTCCGGTCAAGGCTGATCATCGGCCTTCTCATATTACTGAAGTCAAAACAGGGACTGCTGACCCATGACTGTTCCACCGTATCCTTTTTCACCAGGTCCGTATACCATGCACGGGTACCCTTATCAACCAGTTCGTAAGGGAACTCTCCTGTTTCAACCGAATCCAGTTCCCAGCTTTTCTGCGGTGAACTTTCTTGCGCAAAGGCAAACCATCCCGGGGCATCTCCTTCGAAATCCTCCGTGTATGGTGCATCGTCCGTAATATTCTGAAAGTACGGCCTGAGATAAATAGTATCTGTTATCGAAGCAAAACAACCAATATCTGTTATGGCTGTAAATTCAACACTGTAATTATCCCTGACACTGAATAAATGAGAAAGTGTTTTCAAAGCCGGCCCTTCCTCCACCTTCACGTCAGTGCCTGTAAAGTCCGTAATTATCCATTTGAAAGTAGAATCTCCATCCTCTGTATCAGAGTTTCCTGTAAACTGAATCGGGCTATCGGTAAAGCACTCTGTATTCCAGCCAATATTTACATCAGGAGTATTCCCAAGATCTTTCGTAATGGATTTAAAATTTGAACACCCTGTTTCCAGAACGGTAGCAGTCAATGTAACCGTTCTCCGTCCCGGTCCCGGATAAACATGAGAACCGTTCTGCATGGTGGAGAATACGTCCCGGTTGGCCTGTCCGCTCTGCAGATCACC
>JAUVKJ010000019.1 GCA_030592145.1 Bacteroides sp. | reverse complement strand
ATTGGTTGTGCTGAGATCACCGGAGCCCGCTTCATCACGCATGATAAATAGTCCGAGTCCACTGTTGAAATTCTCAAAGAAGTGGTCATATGAAAATGTATAGGTCACAAAGGCACCGGGGACACCGGGCCACTGGTTACGATAGGTGCCGGCCAGCCGGTGCTGTTGGGTTGCTCCTGCAAAAGAGGGTGCCAGGTATAAAGGAGCGGAATAAAATTGAGTAAGCTGGGGGTCCTGTGCAAACGTAAAGAAACATAGAAGTGAAAGGGACGATATAATGATAAGTTTCTTCACGTATCTGGTTGCGAATCGATTAATCTACTAAGATAGCCAAAAACAGCAAGCTTGAAAATATCGATTTTTCAGGCATTCCTTTGTAAAAAGATATTAACAAATCACTTCTGAAAAGGTTTCAGAATACTAAATTAAACGAAAGAGGCTGTTTTATGTTACAAAATGTCACGGATTTCCATAAAAGCAGGCAATTGTTTGAGCAATCATTGAGGAGATTACATGAACCGGGATTCAGGATATTTAGCAAGATAGATGTTAGTGGTGCTTGATAAGCGTGACATCACCGCTTTTTACGAAAGTCTTGCCGTTGCTGAATTTGCCCCTGGCTTTCCAGATGTATACGTCCTGAGCTGCGAGTTTCTCCTGGTAATATCCGTCCCACCCGAAAGCGGCATCGTTACTCTCGAATATCTGCAGTCCCTGCCGGTTGAAAATTTTTAGCTTGTATTCTATCAGGTCGCCCGATACGTGCGGATGGAATACCGTATTACTAATATCGTTCACATCATAATATCCGCCTGTGGGACCTGTCATGTTCGGGATGAAGGCATTCGGGAAACGTATCTCGTTTTCAGGACCTGTAAAGGCATTCATGATGACAAGGGAATCATAGCACTGCTTATCGGTCCAGACCTTTAGCTTGATATTGTAACTTCCCGGCTGATTATAGTAGTGAATGGGCTCCGCAAGGTTGGAATGCTGCCGGTCTCCAAAATCCCATTCATAATAGTCTGCACTTCGGGAGTAATTATAAAAGTAGACCGGTTGGTTGTTTGTAAGATCCGCATCTTCATCAAGTTCGAAGAGTGCCTTGGGCGTTTCGAACACCCGGATGGTTTGCCGTGTGGTGTATTCGAGACCATCCTTCCCGATGATCTTCAGGATCACTTCGTATTCGCCGGGTTCGTCGAAGATATAGGATGGGTTATTTTCTGTGGAACTGCCGCCGTCGCTGAAGATCCAGTTATATTGAACGGCATTCTCCGACAGGTTCTCGAAGTTCACTGCAAGGGGTGAACATCCGCTTAACAGGCTTGCATTGAAGCCGGCTTTTACCAGGAATGTGCCTGACTCCTGACCGGTTTGATCACCGGCTTCAGGTTCGGGCGATACGAGGGAAGATTTTTTGATATCCTGATCTTCTGCAGGCTGGGAGGCCTGTCTGGTTTCCGTAGCAGCATCCGGGGGAACTGAACTACTTACACGGTCTGAATGTACGACTGAATCCTGCGTTTGGACCCCCGGTGAAAAAGCCTCTGCACCTTTTACTGCTTCCTGTTCCACTGCAGCAGCGTCAGGAGAGGGTTCCGAAGGAATGTTTGTATCGCTTTCCGGTAAAACCCGGACCGACTGCTCCTGCTCAGCAGTTCCCGGATCGGAAAGCCATGCATAGGTCCCGATCCCGGCAAGTGAGATGGCCGCGGCGAGGTAGTATACATTGAAGGTCTGGAAGCTGAATGACAGGAATTGCTTCCACAGTATCTTTGCATGGACCTTCTGCCACAATCCAGGGGATGGGTCCACAGTGTAAGATTCCATCTGTGTACGAAACAGTTTTTCCATATTCAGATCATTCCTGCTCATCTGTCTTTTCTGCTATTTTTTTTAATGATCCCAGCTTTTTACGGATCAGGCTCTTGGCCCTGGAATATTGTGATTTTGATGTGTTTACATCGACTTCAAGCATCCTCGCAATTTCTTTATGCTTAAAACCTTCAACGGCATACAGGTTGAACACCATCCTGTAGCCATGGGGCAGGCCCTTAATGACCTTCAACAGTTCTTCACGTGTAAATTCAGCCGTATCCAGAGAAGTCCCCTCAATATCCGTTTCCCTGATGTCTTCAATATCCTGGTGATAATGATGTTTCAGGTTTCTGTGATAATGTGTTATAGCTGTATTTACCATGATCTTTTTCATCCAGTTGATAAAGGATCCCTTACCTGCAAAATCCTTTATGTTAAAATATACCTTGATCAAACCGTCCTGCAGAATATCCTCCGCTTCATCCCTTCTTCCTGAATACCGTATGCAGACTCCAAGTAATATTGAAGCATATCGCTCATACAGAGCTTTCTGAGCTTTTCTCTCATTCCGGCAACATCCTTCAATTATTTCCTTTTCATCCAGCATAAAAATTAACTATCGTAAAGACTCAGGCAGGCCGGAAATGGTTGCACAAAATCTTCTGTTATATGTTAAATATTTGATAAAAATATTTTATCTGAATACTGATTCTGGGAGCAGCAGATTTCCCGGTTTGCCAAAAATACTTAATTATATGTTAAAAGTGATAAGCCTTTGCCCACCTTATCTAAATTGATTATAAATAAACATTTAATAATACTATATTTGTTCTTAGAAATAACAAACACGTTAAAATGGACAAGCGAACTTTTCTGAAAAACAGCGCGATTCTTGGTATCGGAGGGGCTATTGCAGGGACTGTGCCGGGGACTCTGAAAGCGGCCGGCATGCTTACCGCAGTCAGCCACGGAGAAGACCTTTATAAATTACCCGAACTTGATTATGCCTACGATGCCATGGAACCCTATATTGATGCAATGACCATGGAGATCCACCATAGTAAGCATCATGCCGGGTATACCCGGAAATTCAATGCTTCCGTTAAGGAAGCCGGCCTGGGTGAAACAGGTATCAGGGAAATGTTCCGGCAGGTTAGCAGGTACCCTGCCGGGATCCGGAATAACGGCGGTGGATTCTTCAATCACAAATTATTCTGGAAAAGCATATCGCCTAAGGGTGGCGGTGAACCAAAAGGAGATCTTCTGAAAGCTTTTGAGAAAAGTTTTGGCAGCTACGGGAACTTCCGTAAGAGCTTTTCATCTGCTGCGGCAAGCCGTTTTGGTTCAGGCTGGGCCTGGCTTGTGAAAACCGGCACCGGGTTGGTGGTTACTTCTACTCCGAACCAGGATAATCCCCTGATGGATATCGCCGGAGTACAAGGATTTCCCCTCCTGACCATTGATGTATGGGAACATGCCTATTACCTGAAATACCAGAACCGCAGGGCAGATTATATTGCTGCCTTCTGGAATGTAGTGAACTGGGATTTTGTCGCCGGGCGGTTTATCCTTATCCCCGATTGATTCCTTCTTGAGATTTTGGATTTAGTCCCTATTATTATACTTTTGCTTGTTAATGACCGAGAGTCATATAATTAATAAGAGGTAAATTAATAACCTTAAGTCATTAATATGGGAATAGCCGAACGAAAAGAACGGGAGAAGCAGCAAAGAAGAAATGATATTATCGATGCCGCCGAACGGATATTCTTTACCAGGGGGTTTGAAAATTTAACCATGGATGAGGTTGCCGAAGAAGCAGAGCTAAGCAAGGGGACACTGTACCTGTATTTTAAAAGCAGGGATGACCTGCAGTTCGCCATATTCATGCGGGGTTCGGACATCCTGATGAGAATGATGAATGACAATCTTTCTGACGAGAGCGACGGATACAGAAATTTGCTGGCCCTGGCAGGATCTTTCATCCGGTTTTCAAAAGAATACCGGGATTATTTTAACCTTTTCATGCACTTTGAGACCATCCGCATGAATGAACTGAACATTGACCAGGAGCAGATACAGGTATACCTGAAGGAGCAATCGCCCCTGGCCCTGGTCAGCCGGCAGGTGGCCCGGGGAATTGAGGATGGCTCCATGCGGGCTGATCTGTTGCCGGAGGTATTTTCAGCAACCCTCTGGTCACAGATGCTCGGGATCCTGGTCGTTCTTACCAACAAGGCTGATCTGTACGAGATCTTTGACCTGAAAGCCGATGATATCCTTCAGACCCACCTTGAAATAGTCTCTCATGGCAGTCTTGGATCAAAACACGAAACCCGATGAGATAAACCATCTCAATATGAATATAAATCAATATCCATGAAATTGGCGAAGCTTATTCTGATACTGGTTTTCTGCGGACTCACAGGCAAGCTGGCAGGACAGGGGGAGTCTCTCGAAAGCTATATTTGCGCGGGACTCAAAAACAATCTGGCCCTGAAACAGAAGGAGGTGAATTACCAGAAAAGCCTGCAGGTACTAAAACAGTCAAAATCCCTTTTTTACCCCGACATCAGCCTCAATATGAGGTACTCTGCCGCCGAAGGTGGCCGGCTCATTGAATTCCCGGTGGGAATAATGCTGAACCCGGTATACCAGACTCTGAACAGACTCCAGGGCGAGGTTCATTTTCCGGACATAGAAAATATGAACTTCGCGTTTTACCGGCCCACCGAACATGAGACCAAGATCCGGCTGGTTCAGCCCATCCTGGATCCGAAGATCTACTATAACACGCGCATCAACCGTGAAATGAGCAATGCGATGAAGGCGGATGCTGAAGCTTATCAGAGACAGCTTGTTGCCGAGATTAAAACCTCGTATTTCAATTACAGAAAAACACTCAGATTGCTTCAGTTGCTTGATAAAACCCGGGAGCTTTTAATGGAAAATATCAGGGTTAATGAAAAACTGTACGAAAATAACAAGGTGACTATTGACAATGTTTACCGTTCGAGGGCAGAACTAAGTAAGCTGGATCAGCAGACGGCCGAAGCCCGGAAAAACAACCAGGTTGCCAGGGCCTACTTTAATTTCCTTCTGAACAGGCCTTTCGAATCGGAAATTGTTTCAGATGCCGCATACGATTCCATGCCGGAATTGCTGGCCCTTGGAGATCTGACGATGCGTGCGGTCGGGAACCGGGAGGAACTGGAAATGTTGAGGTCTTATTCGAGGGTTGCTGACAATTACCTGAGTATGAACCAAATGGACCGGATGCCGAGTTTGTATGCAGCAGTTGACTACGGATTTCAGGGTCGTAACTACGAGTTTAACATGAGGTATGATTATTTATTCGCTTCCCTTGTATTGCGCTGGGATATCTTTCATGGTTTCCAGAAGAAGGCAAAGATCGGAGAAGCAAGAATGGAGCGGGAGTTGCGGAATGCCCAACTCGAGGAAACGGAAAAGCAGATCCGCCTGCAGACACTGGATGCACATTACGATCTGCTGGCTTCCCGGGAATCCATCAGGGCGGCGGGAGAGGAGCTGTTGAGTGCGAAAAATGTATATCGCGTGGTCAACCGGAAGTTCAGGGAGGGACAGGCTTCCCTGATCGAGTTTATAGATGCACGGACCAGTATGACACAGGCCGAAGAGCGCCTGATCATCAGCAGGTTTGATTACCATATCAAATATGCCGAGCTGGAAAGAATTGCCTGTATTTACCCGCTTGAAGAACAATCTTACTAATACTTACGCTTATGCAGACAAAAACATTGCTAAGCCTGGGACTATGGTTCATGATGATGGCATCCGGCTGTAAAACAGGGCAGAAGGAAGAACCGCCGGCACCTGCCGTGGGCGTGCGTATTCTCAGGGTCAGCATGTCAAATTATGTGTCCCCGGTTCGTTGTACCGGCAAATTGTCAACGAAAACGGAATCCAAACTGAGTTTCAAAACAGGGGGCGTCATTCGCAGGATACTGGGGGATGAGGGGCAATCCGTTAAAAAGGATCAATTGCTGGCTGAACTCAATTTTGAGGAAATCCGCTCACAGGTAATTCAGGCCGGACTGGTCCTTAACAAAGCGGAAAGAGATCACCAGAGGGCGGAAAATCTTTACCGCGACAGTGTCGCTACCCTGGAACAATACGAAAATGCGAAAACAGCCCTTGAAATAGCCAGGGCCAATGACAGGATCGCCCGTTTCAACCTGCAGTATTCCTCCATCCGTGCACCGGCAGACGGTAAGATCCTGAAGAAGATTGCGGAGGCCAATGAGATCATCGCGCCGGGCCATCCCGTATTCATTTTTGCCTTTACCCAGGACGACTGGGTGGTTCGGGCAAACCTGACGGACCGGGACGTGATCCGGGTAAGCATGCTGGATTCTGCAAGGATCTTTTTCGATGCTTACCATGACCAGGTTTTTATGGGGATGGTATCGGAGATCGGGACGGCGGCTGATCCCTATACAGGAACCTATGAGATCGAGATACGGATACTACGGAAACCCGAAAAACTTATTTCCGGATTTATTGCCCGGGTTGAGGTCTGTCCTTCCGATGAAAAGGAAAAGATTATAATCCCGTTTGAGTCGGTGGTGGATGGCGCCGGGTTAACCGGATACGTGTATATGCTGGTTGATGGGAAGTCCCGGCGGCGAAAAATTCAGATCGAAGCATTTACGGATCATGGAGTCGTGTTAAGCAGCGGTCTCCTGGCCGGGGAAGAGATAATTATTGAAGGTGCCCAGTACCTTAGAGAAGGAAGCCCTGTTGAAATCACAGGTGCGGATAAGTAAAAACCCAAACATGAGGATACCCGGACTTGCCATTCAGAACTACCAGTTTACCCTCACGGCTTTCGGATTGCTGTTGATGGTGGGGATCACTTCCTTTTTTACCATGCCCAGGTCGGAGGATCCTCCACTTGATATACCGGGTGCCAGTGTCATCATTATATACCCGGGCAGCAATCCCGTTGACCTTGAGCAACTGGTTGCAACTCCGCTGGAGGAAGCCCTGAATGAGCTGGATGATATCAAACGGATGGAAACCACCATGCGTGATGGTATTTTGATCACATCGGTCGAGTTTACCTTCAACACCGATCCGGGTGAGAAATTCGATGAGGTCAGCCGGCAGGTGAGCAGCATTCGCAGTGAACTCCCGGAGGAGATCTACGATGTGGATATCCTCGAATGGAGCAGCACCGACGTTGTCATGATGCAACTGGCGATGGTTTCAGAAACCGCTGAATTTGCCTTCCTGGAAAAGGAGGCAGAAAAGCTTAAGAAGAAGATGGGGAAAGTGCCTGGCGTAAAGCTGGTCGAGATACTGGCGGTCCCCGAAGAAGAGGTAAGGGTATCCCTCGATCTGGAGAAAATGTCCCAGATGTATATATCAATCGACCAGGTAACGCGATCCATACTCAGTAACAATGCCAATATTCCTGGTGGAAGCATGGAGATCGGGGAAAGGGATTTCGGCATCAGGACCAGCGGATCGTACCAGAACCTGGAGGAGATACGCCGTACAATTGTAAGTTCCTATATGGGAAGGAATATTTATTTGGAGAATATAGCATCGGTGGACTTTGATTATGAGGATAATAACTATATCGCAAGGTATAAGGGGTCACGCGCAATTTTCCTTTCCGTCAGGCAGAAAGAGGGGTATAACATCTTCCGGATTACCGGGGAACTGGATCGTGTAGTTGAGGATCATAAAGCCAGCCTCGATAAGGAGATACAGCTGATCACGGTATTCAGCCAGGCGGAAAGTGTGGATGAACGGATCAACGGTTTCCTGGGCAACCTGCTGTTCGGGATTCTTCTTGTGGGACTTTTGATATTTTTTTCCCTGGGATTCAGGGCATCCCTGCTGGTCATCATTGCCATTCCACTATCGATACTGATCGGGCTGGGCTTCGTGGATCTTTCAGGGTTTGGCCTGCAGCAGATCTCCATTGCCGGGCTGGTCATTGCTCTTGGACTCCTGGTTGATAATTCCATCGTGATCGTGGAAAATACAGAGCGGTTCATCGGACTGGGCCATTCACGCAGGGAAGCTGCCGAAAAAGGAAGTGTCCAGCTGGGCTGGCCCATCATCTCTGCAACTGCCACTACCATGCTGGCCTTTGTTCCCATCATGTCCATGCCCGATAAAGCAGGCCGGTTTATGCAGAGCATGCCGGTTACGGTGATCTATACCCTGTTTGCTTCCCTGATCATAGCCCTTCTACTGACACCTTACCTGAGTAGTGTATTTCTCAGGAAACATGTTCCGGGTCCCCCAAAAAGAGAGTACAACCTGAAGTTCTTTTTGAAATACCTGATCGGGGGACCCTATCGCCGGACCCTTGATTTTGCCCTGAGGAGAAGGGGACTGGTAATCCTGATTTCCCTGCTGCTGATTTCCGGGTCCTTAGTCCTGTTCCGTTTTGTAGGTGTGAGTTTTTTCCCCAAGGCTGAGAAACCCCAGTTCATGATCCGCATTCATACACCCGAGGGTACAAATATCCGTAAGGCGGACGCTGTGGCCAGGCAGGTTGAAGAAATGCTCGATACCATTCCGCTGGTGAAGCATTATGCAAGCAATGTGGGACATGGGAATCCACGTATCTACTATAATATTTTCCCCAAAAGATTTGAAAAGAACTATGCGGAAATCTTTGTGGAGCTGAATAGATACGAGATTGAGGAATTCGATGCACTGATCGCATCACTTCGAAACGTTTTTATGGAATATCCGGGCGCACGTATCAATGTGAAGGAATTCGAGCAGGGTTCGCCTATTGAAGCGCCACTTACCATAAAGATCACGGGATCGAACATGGAGCTTTTAAAGAAGATATCCGGTGATCTGGAGGACATGGTGAGGCAGGAAGAAGGCCTTGTGAATATAGAAAACTCTCTGAACCGGTCGAGTACGGATTTCTATGTTCATATCAACCGTGACAAGGCAAGTATGCTGGGCGTGCCGGTCTTTGAAATTGACAGGACCGTCAGGACGGCCATTACCGGCACACAGGTTTCCAGTTTCAGGGATAAGGAGGGAAATGAATACAATATCGTATTGAGGCTTCCACTCCGGGAAAGGGCCAGGCTGGAGGATTTCGACAGGATCTACGTGACCTCCCTTTCAGGTCGGGCCGTTCCCCTGAAACAACTGGCCCGGCTTGAACTGAAGGAAGCCCCGGGGATCATTACCCATTTTGATATGGAGCGGAATGGAACCATTACTGCCGATGTGAAAAAGGATCATTCCCTTGATGAAATTGTGGAAAGGCTTAACGCGAGATTCAAAGATTATCCCCTTCCGGCAGATTACCGGTACTTTTTTACGGGTGAGCTGGAAAGCCGTGATGAGAGCTTTGGGGGAATGATGCGTGCCAGCATCATTGCATTGATCGCCATTTTTGCCGTACTGGTCCTGCAGTTCAGATCCTTCACCCAGCCCTTTATCATTTTTTCAGCCTTCCCCCTGGCCATGATCGGATCCGTGCTGGCACTGTTTATAACAGGTTATAGTTTTTCATTTACGGCTTTTATCGGCCTGATCAGCCTGATCGGGATCGTTGTAAACAATTCAATCATCCTGGTAGATTACATCAACAAACTGGTGAAAGAAGGCATGGAGAAAGTAGAGGCCATCAAACTGGCGGGAGAAACCCGTTTTACGCCGATTGTGCTGACGACACTTACGACTATTGGGGGGCTTTTGCCGCTGACCCTGAGGGGAGGCTCCCTCTGGGCGCCCATGGGGTGGACCATAATCGGGGGACTGCTGGTCTCCACCTTTATGTCCCTTCTGGTGGTCCCTGTTCTCTACCGCATGTATACACGTTAGTTTTACTTCTTGTTCTTTATCCTGTTGTATTTAAGCGCCTTAAGGATCCAGTTGGCCAGTGGTTTATCAGGGTTCCTTTTTTTCAGGTTAATATACCAGCCCAGCTTTTTAATTACTGGTAATTTATGCGATTCAATGAATTCGATCAGGGTCCCGTCCGGATCTTCCACATAGGAAAAATGGCCGGCCGCTTCGCCCATGTCAAAAGTCTCGTTGTGCTTTTGGCTTGAATCTACCGTGAAGGGGAAGCCTTTCTCCTTACATTCCGTCCGGAGTGCATCCATTCCCCTGATATCATAGCACAGATGGATGAATCCCAGGTCTCCCCACTGCCTGCCTTCATAGATCTTATTGGGCTGCTTGTCCTTTACCTGGATAAGTTCAATCTGGCTGGGTCCGAAGAGCCGGCTGAAGGTGCCGCGCACATTTTTACTGTGCTTCAGGAGGATCCTTCTGAATGTATATTCTCCGCCCGGCAGACAACCCAGATCATCAAACTTTCCTTCTTTATCATAGATCACGACGTCATATCCAAGGATGCCGCTGTAGAGTTTACGTGCTTTGTCCACATCAGATACGCCGATCCATGCTCCGAAGGTGGCACCGGTAGGCTTTTTCTCGTTCCTGAATACAGTGTCGTCTCTTACCACCTGGAACAGGTTATCATAGGGATCTTTAACAAAAAAGTGTTCCTCTCCTGCCGGATCTGTGCAAATGCCGTTAATGTTGAGGTTCCTCTCTTTAAAGAAAGCGTAACTCTCATGTATATCACTTGATTTGATTTTGGCGGCATAAATACCCAGATCGCCCAGGTGGATCTTGTTTTTAGGAGGCACGGGTGTTCTTTTGGTGTATTGCCAGATCTCAAATCCCCCGCCTCCCTGCAGATTCAAGGTAAGGGCTGCATGCCTGGCCTGGGGTTGTCCCCCTGTATAGGGCAGCATCAGATCTGCCACAGCCTTTTCTTCAAATACCCGGATGTCCATCCCAAAATGTTCCCTGTACCACTGCCATGCTTCGCGGAGATTGTCGACACCTATCCCGATCTGCTGAATTCCGCTGATAATTTTTTCCTTAAGTTTTTCTTTCCTCATAGTTCCTCAACAAATTTTTGCAAAGGTAGAAATTCCTGTACACTTATCCTGATAAAATGCTGTAAAGCAACAAACCTAAGCATCCTGTGACATGGGATCCGGGATCAGTGATTCCGTCAGATCAACCATTTGATTCCTGAGTTCTTTCAGCCTTTCCAGTGACTTGTTGCGAACGAGTGTCAGGAGCTGGTATTTCCACAGTGACCTGAGTTTTTTAAACCAGAGGAACCAGGTATGGGCGAACAGTCCGGTCAGGGGCAGGCTGCCAAGGAAAGCCCATTTGATCCAGGCCGGTTCGGCAAATATCCATACCGCTATAAAAAGGATTAAATAATAAACCGGGAAAAGGAAGATGCCCAGCACAAATTTAACCGTGCTGTGGAACTGCGGGTCTTTGAATTTCCCGGAGATCTTCGCAGGAAGCCAGTAGGGAAAATAGTTAGTGATCGCCCCGTACAAAAAAACAGGAAGCATGAGCAGCATGCCCAGATCTGCAAGGATCAAAACAGGTAGTGAATAGCGGGGCCTGCTGAAAACCCAGTCCCGCATACGGAATTTATCCACGCCCTCCATGTACTCCCTGCCCATTTCAGAAAGGGGGGATATTTTCTCCGGCTGTTCCGATTCAACCCTGGCAAGTTCCCGGATCATATGCTGGTCGGCCAGCAATCGGTGATACAGGTCCGTTTTCCGGAAGCCCATGCGTTCACGCATTCTCCTGTTGTAGACCAGGCGAAGCAGCATATAGGTATCATAATGCTCCTCAGATTGAATATCAATGATATATTTTCTCATCTCCGCGGCCAGCCTTTCACGGATCATGTTCATGGCCCTGGGCTGATTTTCCCGGTAGGCGGCGTAATATTCACTGACCTCGATGGGTTCACCATACTGGATGAATATATCTCCCCTGAAATTAGTGTAGCTGGAATAATCTATGCCCACCGGAACGATAAGCACACCGGGAGTTGAGCCATAGCTTTCCTGGGCCTGGAAAGCAATCCGGAATATCCCCTTGACCAGCGGGCGAAGCCT
>JAUVKJ010000130.1 GCA_030592145.1 Bacteroides sp. | reverse complement strand
TTTCCCACAGGGGAGGATGACGGACCACAGGATCAACCTGACCATGTATAACCTGAATGCGGTTATGAACGGAGACATCCAGGAGATCATTGACAAACTGCAGGTGGCCGAGAATGCGGAACGTCTTAAAACAAGCGAGTTAAAGGAATAATAACACATCCGTCTATGACGTACGAGGGACTCTACGAGCAAATTCTTAAAAAACGGTCCTTTTTATGTGTGGGACTTGATACCGATATCCGGAAAATACCTTCCCAACTGCGAAAGTCTTCTTCACCGGTGCTGGATTTTAACCGTGCCATAATCGATGCCACCCATGATCTTGCCATTGCCTACAAGTCCAACATGGCCTTTTATGAGTCAAGGGGTGCTGCCGGATGGGAGGACCTGGCGCGGACCGTGGAATACATCCGGGCAATCGATCCCAGTGCGTTCCTGATTGCAGATGCCAAGCGTGGAGACATCGGGAATACGGCGGCATTGTATGCCCGTACCTTTTTTGAGGAACTGGACTTCGATGCAGTCACTCTTTCCCCATACATGGGTGAGGATTCCGTGCGGCCCTTCCTTGAACATTCCGGGAAATGGGTTATTCTCCTGGGACTAACCTCGAATCCGGGGGCGGAGGATTTCCAGTTTCTCCGCCTGCAGAATGGCAGCATGCACCTTTATGAAGAAGTCATACGACAGGGCGCCGCTTGGGCCGGACCCGACCGTATGATGTTCGTGGCCGGGGCCACAAGGGCAGAACTGATTTCCGGCATCCGCAGGATCATACCCGATCATTTTCTACTGGTGCCAGGCATCGGCGCCCAGGGTGGCAGCCTAGTGGAGGTGGTTCGTACAGGAATGAACGATCACTGCGGACTCATCATCAATGCCAGCCGCTCCATACTGTATGCTGATGACTCGGCTGGTTTTGCAGGGAAAGCCAGAGAAAAGGCAAAGGAACTTCAAACGGCCATGTCCACGATATTTCCACAAATCCGGCATTAAGGAAAAACTCTTACTGTCCGGGCATGGAAATAAAAGAGGATCTGCTGCATTATATCTGGAAGTACCGCCTGTTCAGATTGCCCTTGCTGGATATGGATGATTTGCCGGTGGAACTGGTGGATCCGGGACAGCATAACCGGGATTCCGGACCGGATTTTTTTAATGCCAGAATAAGATCCGGAAAGATTCTCTGGGCAGGGAACGTGGAAATTCACAGAAAAGCCTCCGAATGGTACCAGCACGGACATCACCTTGATCCTGCGTTCGATAATGTCATACTGCACGTGGTCCTCGATCCGGATTGCCAGGTAAGCAACTCCCGGGGCAGGGAGATAAGGACCCTGAAAATAGAAATTGAACCGGGAATCCGGCTGCGATACGAACTCCTGATGGATAATCCCCGGTACATACCCTGCTGGAGGGACCTGCACCTGCTTGATCAGGGGCGCATGAGTATGTGGCTGGAGCGTTTGCTGCTGGAACGTCTTGAGGAAAGAGCAGCCCGGATAAAAGCCGGGCTTGACAGATGTGCAGGGGACTGGGAAGAAGTGCTTTTCATATCCATGGCAAGGGCATTCGGCCAGAAGACCAATGCTGATCCCTTCGAAATGCTGGCCCGCACAGTTTCCCTTAAACAGATCCGCAAACATTGTCCTGACCTGATCTCAAAGGAAGCCATCCTTTTTGGCCAGGCCGGTATGCTTGCAGGTTCCGGGAAGCCGGGAAATTCTGCTGGCCAAACCGATAGGGATGCTTACCCTGCTAACAATGATTATTATAATGAACTTTGCCAGAGATATCATTTTTTGCAAAGTAAACTGAGACTTCAACCCAACGATGGCTTTCTCTGGAAGTTCCTGCGGCTGCGTCCGGTAAACTTTCCAACCATCCGCATATCCCAGTTTGCATGGCTGATTGAGAACTACCCGGATTTATTCGAGCTTTTAATGGATCAGCAGGATCCTGTTGCCTTCGTAATAAAAATGGATATCCGGGCTTCGGAGTACTGGACCTCCCATTACCGCTTCCACCGGAGAAGTCCCCCAAGGCAAAAATCAATGGGAAGAAGTCACCTGTACGGACTGCTGATAAATGCCATCCTGCCGGTCCTGTTTACCGCACACCAATTCCGGGGGAAGCCCGGTTGTGCACCTGATATTCCAGGAATCATGACCCGGATCCCGCCGGAGGACAACCGCATCATACGTATATGGAAAAGTCTTGGCAGGGAGGTCCCGGACGGATTTTCTTCTCAGGCTTTACTCCAATTAACAAATAAATATTGCAAATCCAGGAGGTGTTTGTCTTGTTATGCCCGAAGCCAGACCACCGGGTCTGTGTAATCATTGCCTTCAGACTCCTTCTCATACTTCTGTGAGGTAGGTTATGCAGTTGACCGCTTTTTAATTACAAGTGGTTGTAAATGTTCAATCATTTCATTTATTGCAGCGGTTTTAATAAACCCTTTTACCGATAGATCTTCGTCCAGTTCCTCCCAGGTAATCCCAACCCCGTTGCTAATCAACTGCCATTTTTCCAACTGCTCTACTTGTGCTTTTGCCAATCGTGGGTATTCAGACAGGCTTGACTCCAGGATTTTCCCATTGTTCAGGATAACAGCCAATAGGTCTAACTCTTTATCAATGATTACGCTTTTTATACGCAGCCCTTTTTCAAAGATTAGTATATCTATAGGGTCTTTTGACCTGATATTCCTGATTTTATTGTCCGAAGTATTCATTCCAAGCTGATTTTAGTAATTCAACATTTTCTTTTACTATCGCCTTTACTTCTTTAATTTCCCTTGAATTAAAGCCGTAAAAATACTCTTCTTCTATTGTGGGGTGTAACCACATTTTTCCGTTCGCATCGGCCTTTTTAATGTGTATATGCATTGGCTACTGGCATTCTGTCTACAAATTTAACGATTAATATTCACTTGCATGATGAGCAGATGATTTAATAATTCTATGGACCAGCTGGCCGGCCATCGTTAATATCCCTGCAGGTTCAGCCGAACCTTATCCAGGCTCTTATTGGATCCTACCAGGGTAACGATGTCACCCATACGTAACCTGGTGTAACCATGCGAGATGATGGGATGATCACCCCTGGTCACCGAAAGGATGATCACATCAGATGGAATCCGGAGGTTCCGCAATGTCATACCGTGGAAATCGGGGTTTCGCAATTCAATATCGATGGAGTCCTGCGTTTCATCCATTCCGAGCAGCAGGGAAGTTGCAATGGGTGCCCTTACAAAATGCTCCAGCAGGGAAACCATGGCAGTTGTGGGATCCATCACCATCACCCCGATCCTGTGAAACTTCCTGTAAAACTCCCTGTCTTGTAACCTCACGATCAGATGCCTGGTACCGAAATTTTCATAGGCTGTTTCACAGATGGCATAATTCTCTTCGTCCGAGAGGAGACAAACAATGGTGTTAGCTGTCTCAGCGCTGAATTTCCTCAGTGACAGGTGATCGGTCCCTTTGAGTTCATGTACCACAAACTCCTGGTTATTAAGTGTTTCATCCGAGGGATTCACAGCCACGAACTCCACGTTCCATCTCTGCTTTTTAAGCTGGTTGGCCACGGCATGGGACTGGTCCTCCCAGCCGAATATGAGAATTCTCTTTTCTGTTTCATACGTACCATCGGGCCTGACATGAACCTCGCTGACCAGGTGCAGCGCCCACTTAAACAGGGGCGGACCAACAATCTGATTCAGCACGATCACAGATATCATAATGGTGGCGAACTGTCCCCCCCAGCCAGCATATTCCGTGGCTATGATCGTTGCCAGACCCACTCCCACACCTGCTTGTGTAATGAAGGGCATCCAGGAGATCCATCTGTATAACGGTGGATCACCAGCTGTCACACTGCCAATAAAACATGCAAAGACCAGGGAGATAATCCTGGATCCAAAGAGGATCAGGGTAATAAACCATAAAGAGGCTACCACATCGATGGAAATCATGGCCCCGGTAAGGGTAAAAAAGATGATATAGACATAGGGGCCTGTCTCCTTTATAATTCTGACAAAATCATTCCTGTAGACAGAGAAATTGGTTATCAGAAAGCTTCCGATGATACAGATCAGGAGCGGTTCGACATGCAGTTCAAGACCCAGGTATCTGCTGGAATAGTCATCTGTAATACGAGTGAGCAGGTAGACCAGGAATCCGGTCGCCAGTACCAGCAATTTTTTCAGAATGCCAGCCCCCTTAATGGAGAGGACCCGTTTCAGAAGGATCCAGACCAGGAATCCCATTCCAAAGGCAACAACCAGTTCAGCCAGAACCTGTCCAATATTATATATCAGTTTAAAGTCCTCCTCCTGGATGAGGGATTTTGACAGGGTGAAGATCACTGCAAAAAAGATGATCACCGCAAAATCCTTCAGCACCGTCACACCGATGGAGGTCTTGGTGAATGGTCCCCTGGCCCTGAGCTCGTTAATGATTGCTATGGCCGAAGAAGGTGAATTGGCGACAGCAATGGTTCCGGCCAGCATGGATATGGAGATCCTGGCCGCCAGGGACATGTTGTCAAAGAAGGGGATCAGGTCTGCAAGGTAAAAGATAATCAGGCTGACCAGTACAAATGTTGACAATACCTGGCTGATTGTCATTGCAATAATACTGCTTATCCTGCTTCTGAACTCCTTCAGGTAGAGTTCAGAACCCACAGCAAAGGCGATAAATGACAGGGCAATGTCATTCAGAAAACTGAGCCGGGATAAAGCCTCTTTATCAATGAGTCCAAACAGTTCAGGACCCGAAACGAGCCCGATTACCAGGAAACCGGTAATCAGCGGTAGTTTCAATCGCTGAAACACACCGGCTATCTGTCCCGATGCTACAGCAACAATTCCAAAGGCTCCAAGGTAGATTAGCACCTGGACCACTGAATGCATATCCCCGAAATTCATTTCCATAGACCTGTACTCTCCTTTGCTTCAAAATTGTAATTTATAAAAAAAGCCCGACATACGATGGATTTGGCCTAAAAAGCATTTATAAGTTCTTATTAATCAATCACATATTATTGGTCTGTGGATTTCAACTTTTGCTCCTTTTTTGTTGCTATATCAAAAAAAATAAATACTTTTGCAGTTCATTTTCAGAAAAGGACTGATTATTCAAAAAATTGGGTATGTACTTAACAACAGAAAAGAAGAAAGATTTTTTTAAGGAGCATGGCAAATCTGCTGAAGATACAGGGTCTGCAGAAGGACAGATTGCGATGTTTTCTTTCCGTATCGCTCACCTGACCGAACACCTTAAAAAAAACAAAAAGGATTTCGGTACTCAGAGAGCACTCGTGAAACTGGTAGGAAAGCGCAGAAGGCTATTGAACTACCTGAAAGAGAGAGATATTGAAAGGTACCGGGCAATCATTAAGTCCTTGAAACTAAGAAAGTAAAACACGATAAAGTGAAAAAGGCAATTTCGGGAATTGCCTTTTTTCGTATGTAAGAAACGTTATTTAATAAATTAATAAGTTACAGGAATGTTAAATGTTATAAAGAAGACAATCGATCTGGGCGATGGAAGAAATATTACGATCGAGACTGGAAAACTGGCCAAGCAAGCCGATGGAGCGGTTGTTGTACAGATGGGCAAAACCATGCTGCTTGCAGCCGTGGTTTCCGCTTTGGAAGCCCGCGAGGATGTGGATTTTATGCCCCTGTCGGTAGATTACAGAGAGAAATTT